>CALZPS010000031.1 GCA_945827765.1 uncultured Lachnospiraceae bacterium
AGCTGTAAATGTGTATTACAGATGCGATGGAAGACTAAACAAGATTTATAGAGAGTTATAAAATAAAAAAACACAAAAAATCACAAAAAATTCATGAAAAATGAGATAAAATTGACAAAATAGTAGAAGAATGGTAGAATAAAGATTAAATTGAGTCAAAAAATGCAGATAACAATGAAGGCGCAGAAGAAGGGGACTCTTCTTCTATTATATGCAGTATGTATACTGCATATATAAAACCTCTGTTTATCTAAAGAAAGGAATAGACTCAAGGAAAAGGAGGATTTTTCAAATGAAAACAGTGAAGAAATTGCTGGCTGTTACATTAGCGCTGGCAATGTGCTGCGGCATGCTGACTGCCTGCGGCGGCAATGATGCGAAGAACAACGGAAAAACAGAGAAAAATGAAACACTCGTTGTTTCTGTTGAGAACGGTCTGGAGGGCAAGTTCTCCCCATTCTTCGCAGCAAGTGGTGATGATACTGACATCACTGATATGACACAGATGTATTTAATGATTGTAGACCGTGTGTCCAACCCTGTTCTGAAAGGTATCGAGGGTGAGACCCGTGCTTACAATGGTACAGACTATACTTATTATGGTCCTGCAGACATCGAGATAACAGAGAATGAAGATGGTACAGTAAGTTATGACGTTACGATGCGTGAAGATTTGGCGTTCTCCGATGGAACACCGGTAGATATAGATGACGTTATTTTCACTTTATATGTATATCTGGATCCGTCTTATGATGGCTCAGCAACGATCTATTCTGCACCGATTCAGGGACTGGAAGCATACAGAAGCGGTATGGAGACTCTGTTCAACCTGATTTTAGCAGCAGGACGTGACAATACGGATTTCACATACTGGGATGAAGCGCAGCAGACTGCATTCTGGGCGGCATTGGACGAGGCCGGTGCGGCATTCGCACAGGAAATCGTAGATTACTGTGTAGATGCAGGTGCGGCTGAGGAAGGTGATGTGGCAGGCGCAGCAGCAGCCTGGGCATATGATGGACTGCCGGCAGATGCTACGACAGCAGATTTCTGGCAGGCAATGTGCGAGGCATATGACTGGGATATCATGACAATGACCTCCACAGAGAGCGCAGGAAGTACATTGGCTGATTTGATGGAAGGCTATGATGATTATGCAATTGGTATTCAGACCGGCGAGTCCGCTCCGAATATTTCCGGTATCCAGCGTACAGGCGATTACAGTATGCGTATCGTAACTGATGAACTGGATGCAACGATGATTTATAATCTGGGAGTGGCGATCGCTCCGATGCATTATTATGGGGATGAGAGCCAGTATAATTATGATAACAACCAGTTCGGTTTCCCGAAAGGAGATCTCTCCATCGTGCGTGAGAAGACCGGTAAGCCGATGGGTGCCGGAGCGTATGTATTCAAAGAGTTCTCCAACAAGGTTGTATACCTTGAGGCAAACCCGGACTACTGCTATGGTGAGCCTAAGACGAAATATTTGAACTTCAGAGAGACGAACGAATCAGATATGCTGAACGGTATTGAGACAGGTGTTCTTGATATTGCAGACCCGTCCTACTCTATGGAAGTTGCAGAACAGATTGCAGAGATTAACGGTGTTGACGATATTAATGATTTTGAAGGAAAAGTAATCACGACTAAACTGGTTGACTTCCGTGGATATGGATATGTTGGTATTTCCGCAAAGAATGTGAAAGTAGGAGATGACGGCGCATCGGAAGCATCCAAGAACCTGCGTAAAGCACTTGCAACTGTGATTGCAGCATACCGTGATGAAGGTATTGATTCCTATTACGGAGATACCGCATCGGTCATCAACTACCCGATTTCCAATACATCCTGGGCAGCTCCGCAGGTAACAGACGATGGATATACCGTAGCATATTCTGTAGATGTGAACGGAAATCCGATTTATACTTCCGATATGACTGCAGAAGAGAAATATGAGGCTGCAAAACAGGCAGCACTCGGATACTTCGAGGCAGCAGGTTATACTGTGGCAGACGGAAAGGTGACCGCAGCTCCGGCCGGTGCAAAACTGGAATATACTGTAAACATTGGCGCTAACGGTGCAGGCGACCACCCGACATTTTTGATTCTCAAGAATGCAGCGGATGCATTTGCAGAGATTGGTATTACTTTGACCGTAAATGATTTGGCAAACTCCAGCGATTTATATTCATCCTATCAGAACGGCGTGGCAGAACTGTGGTGTGCGGCATGGCAGGCATCCTCTGATCCGGATATGTATCAGTTGTATCATAGTAAGGGCTCCACAAACTACTACAACATCAACGATACAGAGTTGGATTCTTTGATTACAGATGCACGTCAGTCCACCGAGCAGTCTTACCGCAAGGGTCTGTACAAGGCTGCAATGGAGATTATCATGGATTGGGGCGTAGAGCTTCCGGTTTACCAGAGATCCGAAGCGTATGTAGTTTCTACCGAACGTGTAGATGGGTCTTCCCTGCCAACCGATATGACACCATATTGGACTTGGAAAGCGGAGATTGAGAAGATTAAAGTAAAATAAGGTGCTTTAAGAAGAAAATATAAATCGGCGTTTCTGTGGCAGTTCTCATAAAAAGGAATCTTAGAAACGTCAGCGGGGGGAACCGCTTTGGATAATAAACGGTTCCTCCTTTTTTACTATACGGTTCTAAAAAACCTTTGGAGAGGAATGATAACTGCATGCGAAAATATATTGTAAAGAGACTATTGTTATCTGTTATGATTTTGTTTTGCGTCACTTTTATTATCTATACATTGCTCAGATGTCTGCCTGCATCATATGTTGAGACAACGGCCATGCAGCTTGCATCTGCACCGGGCGCAAAACCATACGAGGAGTGGCTAGAACAGCTCAATGCGGCATACGGACTAGATCAAGAAATATTGCCGGGATATATTACCTGGCTCGGACAGGCATTACGGGGACAGTTTGGAGATAGCTGGAAATATGCAATGCCTGTATTGGACAAATTTAACGAGGTAATTTGGTTGTCTTTCATTATGGGGGCAATCGCACTGCTTCTGGAATTGATTATTGCAATCCCGCTCGGCGTGATTGCAGCAACAAAACAGTATTCACGGACCGACTATGCAATCACGGCCGGTGCGCTGGTCGGAATTTCTCTGCCGACATTCTTTTTTGCAACAATACTAAAATTGATTTTTTCAGTGAAATTAGGCTGGTTTGACCTCTACGGACTCGTGGGACGCGATTTCGCCCTACTGGATCCTGTGGGACAGTTTCTGGATATGGCAAACCACCTTGTCCTGCCGATTGCCACGCTGGTCATTGTATCGGTGGGATCGCTGATGAGATATACCCGTACCAATATGCTGGAAGTATTGAATTCCGATTACATCCGCACGGCACGGGCAAAGGGATTATCTGAGAAAAAAGTAATCTATGAACATGCATTCCGCAACACACTGATTCCGCTGGTGACTATCATCGGCGGTTCATTGCCGGGACTGTTCTCAGGTGCGCTGATTACAGAGACCTTGTTTACCATCCCGGGTATCGGCTATACTTCGTTTGAGGCGATGAGAATCGGAGACATTCCATTCTCCATGTTTTATATGTCTTTTTTGGCAATCCTGACGCTGGCGAGCAACCTGATTTCAGATATTTTGTATGCCGTGGTTGACCCGCGCGTACGTATTGCTTAGAAAGGGGGATTCGGTGATGCAGGAAGAGAAAAAAGTAGAATTGAAAGAACAAGAGCCGTATTCCCTGAATGATGACAGGCGTGTTAAGGTACTCTCACCGGGAGCGATGGTCGTGAAACGATTTTTCCGCAATCGTCTGGCAGTGCTGGGAATGGTCATGTTGATTGTGATGTTTATTTTCTCCTTTATCGGAGGGGTGGTCAGCCCATATGGGGAAGATGAGCAGTTTTACCGCTATGAGGATCAGATGAAGGAGTATGTCGCTGCTGTAAAGAACGAAGTATTCCGTTATACGGCTGCAGACGGACAAAAGTTTGACAGCGTGCTGCAGGCGAAGTTCCAGCTGGCGGTGGAAAAAAAGGAAAATAGTTTTGATTATAAGGATGTAGTCTATGAGATGCAGCAGGAGGGAGAAGATCTGTACTCCATTTCTTCCGATGGTGTTCTGTTGGCAATCGCTGCCAAAGACATTGTAAATACAGAGGGAGAAGAACTTCCGTTTTCAATCAAACATGAAGCGTTGAAAGCATATGCGAATGAGCAGGAATCTTTTGCGCTGAATGGGAAAGACTATCAATTGGATGAGGAGGGAAACATTATAGATGGTGAGAATGTGATCGGATACATCAGCCGTCTGGTCGTTTCCGCAGCTGCCCCTGATGTCAAGGTCAGCCGACAGTTTAAGGAAGAACTGGAGGCGATTATCGATGCCGATAAAGATGAATTTGTTTTTGTCGGTGAGGACGGGACAGAATATGAGTATAAGATTTCTTACGATGCGACAACTAAGAACTGGTCTGTCAAGCAAGGAAAGGCAACCTATGTGTATGACAGTTATTCAAAACCATCTAAGGCGCATTGGCTTGGCACAGATAAAAACGGAATGGACATGCTTACCCGCCTGATGTACGGCGGACGAGTTTCATTGATTATCGGTTTTATCGTTGTAATCATTGAGACTGTTCTTGGAGTCATTTTCGGAGGACTGGCAGGATATTTCGGTAAATGGGTTGACCAGTTGATCATGCGTATCGTGGATATTTTTTATTGTATCCCGTCGATGCCGCTGATTATCATCCTCGGTGCGGCGATGGATGCAGCTAAAGTGGATCCATCAATACGAATGTTTTATCTGATGCTGATTTTAGGCTTTTTGGGATGGCCTGCGATTGCCCGTCTCGTGCGTGGACAGATTTTGTCTCTGCGCGAGCAGGAATTTATGGCAGCGACGGAGGCATGTGGTATCCGGGTGAGCAGGAGAATATTTAAACATTTGATTCCGAACGTTATTCCACAGTTGATTGTAACTTGTACGATGAGCCTTGGGTCTACGATTATCATGGAGGCGACGTTGTCATTCTTGGGTCTGGGTGTCAAGTTCCCGTTTGCCTCCTGGGGAAATATCATCACGGATGTAAACAGTGCCTATGTGATGACGCATTATTGGTTTGTATGGATTCCGGCGGGTATCTGTCTGTTGATTGCCGTTCTGGGATTCAACTTTGTAGGTGACGGTCTGCGCGATGCGTTCGACCCGAAAATGAAACGGTAAGGGAGGACAAAGGTATGGCGAAGAAACATACAGAAGGTTATCTATCGGCGAAGGAATCCCGGCTGATTTCAAAGAGAAACCGCAAGATTACCAATGAGCTGGAGAAAAAACGCAAACGCAAAAATGTGCCGGAATCGGAATATTTGACAAAGATGCATGATGAGCGGAATGCGGTGGAGTTTGATAATCTTCACACGTATTTCTTTACAGATGCAGGTACGGTTAAGAGCGTGGACGGCGTGAGCTTTGAAGTGCCGATTGGCAAAACGGTCGGAATCGTGGGAGAATCCGGCTGTGGAAAATCGGTAACCAGTCTGTCGCTGATGCAGTTGGTACAGCGCCCACAGGGACAGATTGTTGAAGGCGAGATTCGCCTCAATATGGGGGAAAAGGCATATGATGTGACGAAGATGCCGCAGGAGAAGATGCAGCATATCCGTGGAAATTATGTGTCTATGATTTTCCAGGAGCCAATGACCAGCCTGAATCCGGTATTTCGTATCGGAAAACAGGTGGATGAAGTAATCGCGCTCCATGACGGGGAAGGAAAAAGTAAAGAAACTATCAAGACACGGACAATTGAGCTGTTGGAGATGGTTGGCATCGCCAACAGTGAGGGTGTGTACCAGATGTATCCGCATGAACTGTCCGGAGGTATGCGGCAGAGGGTTATGATTGCCATGGCATTGGCATGTAATCCGAGGGTCATCATTGCCGATGAACCGACAACAGCGTTGGACGTGACAATTCAGGCGCAGATTCTTGATTTGCTGCGTCAGTTGAAAGACAAGATTAATTCTTCGATTATGTTGATTACACACGACTTAGGTGTGATTGCCGAGATGGCAGATTATGTGGTAGTTATGTATGCCGGCAGGGTGGTGGAAAAAGGAACGGCGGAGGAAATCTTTGAGCATCCGTCGCATCCGTATACGATTGGTCTGATGGCTTCCAAACCGGTAGTAGGCAGACAGGTAGACAAATTGTATTCCATTCCGGGCAAGGTGCCAAATCCGATTAATATGCCGGACTACTGTTATTTCAAAGACCGCTGTGAGATGTGTGTCGAATGCTGCAGCGGGGAATATCCGCCGGAGATCAGTTTGTCAGAGACACACAAGGTAAGCTGCTACCGGTATTGCACAGAGGAGGAGGGAAAAGAAAATGGCTGATAAGAAAATAGTGACAGAAGACTATGAACCTCTGACTTATGATCCGCAGTATATACTGATGGTCAATCAACTGAAAAAATACTTCCCGATTAAGGGCGGGATGGTTTCCAGAGTTGTAGGGCATGTGAAAGCAGTGGATGGTGTTACATTCAATCTGAAACGTGGTACGACGATGGGACTGGTAGGAGAATCCGGATGCGGCAAGACGACGACCGGTCGTACCATCCTGAGACTGGCGGGAGAGAAGACCGGTGGTCAGGTGTTGTTTAACGGCAAAGAGGTCTATGACCTGACGAATAAAGAGATGCGTGCGATGCGCACGAAGATGCAGATTATTTTTCAGGACCCATTTTCCAGTCTCTCACCGCGCCTTCCGATTGGTGAGATTATCGGCGAGGCTGTGCGGGAGCATAATCTGGTATCAAAGGCGGAGTTTAATGACTATATCGATAAAGTGATGGATAACTGCGGTCTTCAGCCGTTTCATAAAGACCGTTATCCACATGAATTTTCAGGCGGACAGCGCCAGCGTATCTGTATTGCACGTGCTCTGGCTTTGAATCCGGAGTTTATTGTCTGCGACGAGCCGGTATCCGCGCTGGATGTATCGATTCAGGCTCAGATTATCAATTTGCTGAATGAACTTCAGGAGCAGTATAATCTGACGTATCTGTTCATCTCGCATGATTTGTCGGTGGTAGAGCATATTTCGGATACGGTCGGTGTCATGTATTTGGGCAACCTCGTGGAATATGGCGAGAAAGCGGACTTATTTAAAAATCCGCTTCATCCTTATACGAAGGCACTGTTCTCGGCAATCCCGATTCCGGACCCGAAGGCGAAGATGAATCGTATCGTGCTGGAAGGGACGATTCCTTCTCCGGCCAATCCACCGGAAGGCTGTAAGTTCCATACGCGCTGTGCACATTGTATGGAGCGATGTAAGCATGAGGTTCCGGTGCAGAAAGAAGTTGAGCCTGGACATTATGTAGTATGCCATCTTTATGATGAATAAGGAAAGCAGGACATTAGAATATGAGACAAGAGCAGGACGAAGAGATAATACATGATCCGGGTGAATCCGTGGAAGAATCGGAAAAAATCAGGCCGGAGCTTCACCTTTCAAGGCAGGAGAGACGGTGGGTGGCACTGGGCGCTCTAAAGAGTGCGCTGCTGATTGCTTTGGTATATTTGGCAGGCATTGCATTTGTTATCTGGCTGATGCTGACAATGTGGACATAGGAGGATGCCGTATGGAGTGGCTGGCGAGTCTTGATGCAGGGATTTTATTGTTCATACAAGAATATATCAGAATAGATTTCATGAATGGGTTCTGGCGGTTTATCACCTCACTGGGTAATCAAGGATGGTTCTGGATTGCCGTGTCCGTGATTCTGTTAATTCCCAAAAGAACGCGTTATATTGGACTTGCAGCGCTATTATCATTGGCGGTCAATTTCTTGATTGCCAATCTGATTTTGAAACCATTAGTGGCCCGCATTCGTCCGTATGAGGCGATCGAGGGACTGAAGATATTGATTGCTGCGCCCCATGATTATTCTTTCCCGTCCGGTCATACGAGTGCCTCGTTTGCAGCGGCGCTGGTATATCTGAGAAAAATGCCAAAGCCGTATGGCGTCTGTTTTGTAGTGCTGGCGGCGTTGATTGCAATTTCCAGATTGTATGTCGGGGTACATTATCCGACAGATGTGCTTGGCGGGTTTCTAATCGGAATGATTTCATCCTGGGCAGTGTGCAGAGGAATGGAATATCTTTCCCGAAAGACGGGGACAGAAGAAACATAAGACATAAAATATGAAACATAATAATAAATATTTTGAAAAAATGTGCCGGGAGTGAACAGATTATGTTCGTTCCCGGCATATATTCTGTCATAGTTCTTTGGATTTATTTAATGCAGCCTCCACGAATCCTTTGAACAATGGATGTGGGCGGTTGGGACGGGATTTCAGCTCCGGGTGTGCCTGTGTGGCAACAAACCATGGGTGTTGCGGAATCTCAATCATTTCTACAATCCTGCCGTCAGGAGACAGACCGGAAAGCCGCATACCGTTTTCTTCGAGCACTTCCCGGTAATCATTATTTACCTCATAGCGATGGCGGTGGCGTTCATGTATTTCTTTCTCACCATATAAGCGAAAGGCCAGAGAATCATCTTTTAACACGCAGGGATAGGAACCCAGTCTTAACGTGCCTCCGATATCTTCCACACCAATCTGCTCCGGCATGATGTGGATGACAGGATGAGTCGTAAGAGGATTCAGTTCCATACTATGGGCGTCGTGATAGCCGATGACATTCCGCGAAAACTCCACGATTGCAAGCTGCATACCAAGACAGAGTCCCAGAAAAGGAATGTTATTTGTGCGTGCGTATTTAATTGCTTCTATTTTACCGTCGATTCCTCTGTCTCCAAAACCGCCGGGGACGAGGATGCCGCTGACTCCGCCCAGTATTGCTTCAACATTGTCAGAAGTTACGGTTTCAGAGTCCACCCATTTGATATGAACCGTAGTATGACTGTAAATTCCGCCGTGCTTTAATGCCTCAACTACACTGATATAGGCATCATGCAGCTGAATATATTTGCCCACAAGAGCCACGGTGACCTCCTGTGTAGGAGCTTTTAGTTTTTCCACCATCTCGGTCCAGTCAGACAAGTCAGGATCAGGGCAGGGAAGGTGCAGGCAATCGCAGACAACCTGAGCAAGCCGTTCCTTCTCCATGGCAAGCGGAGCCTCGTACAAATATTCTACATCAAGATTCTGAAGTACATGTTCAGCCGGAAGATTGCAGAACAAGGAAATCTTGTCCTTCATTCCGGTATCCAAAGGATATTCGGAACGGCAGACAATGATGTCCGGCTGTATACCCATTCCTTGCAGCTCCTTGACACTGGCCTGAGTCGGCTTGGTCTTCATTTCTTGTGAGGCTCGTAAGTATGGAATCAGCGTTACATGAATCAGAATGACATTCTCATGTCCTTTCTCGTGCTGAAACTGGCGTATGGATTCCAGAAAAGGCTGGCTCTCGATATCTCCTACGGTTCCACCGACTTCTATGATTGCGATTTCTGTGTCTTTTGCAGAAGGATTGCGGTAAAACCGGCTCTTGATTTCATTTGTAATATGGGGAATAACCTGTACGGTTCCTCCTCCGAAATCCCCGCGCCGCTCCTTTTGCAGTACTGACCAGTAGATTTTACCGGTTGTGACATTTGAATTTTTGGTCAGGCTTTCATCGATGAATCGTTCATAGTGCCCCAGGTCCAAATCGGTTTCGGCACCGTCATCCGTTACGAAAACCTCACCGTGCTGAACCGGATTCATCGTTCCCGGGTCGATATTGATATAAGGGTCAAATTTCTGCATGGTCACGGTATAACCACGTGCCTTTAAAAGACGGCCCAGTGATGCGGCCGTGATGCCTTTGCCAAGCCCTGATACAACACCTCCGGTGACAAATACATATTTTACTGCCATAATCATGCTCCTCCGTATGTTTTATGTTCGTAGTTGTTTCGCGTAAATAAAAAATCGGCAATGAGAGCGCACGAATACATCATGCAAGGCTCCATTGCCATTCATAATCACAGAAAAAGTATACACCTATTTTTCAAAAAAATATAGTCCTTTTTTTAATCTTTTGCTGCCTTTTTGGTATCAGCTCACTGTACGTCTTTTTGTCAATGGTACATATGTCCATTTTCATAGACCGGTTCGCATGTCAGATGCACACCGAGCCGTTTAAAGATTTTGATATCCACATCGGAGAGCATAACCGAGGTATGAGCCTGACAGCCCTTCAGTTTCGGCAGCTGCTGCATCGCCAGCCGTGCTTCTTCGTTGTTGGCGGCACTTGCCGAGAGGGCAATCAGCACTTCATCCGTGTGCAGCCGTGGATTTCTGTTCTTGAGATAATCCACTTTCAGCTTTTGGATAGGCTCGATGGACTCCGGAGAGATAATCTGCAGCTTATGATCAAGTCCGGCCAGCTCTTTTAATACATTCAGCAAAAGTGCTGCCGATGCGCCTAGGAGATTGCCGGTCTTGCCGGTCAGAATACGACCGTCTTCGAGTTCCATGGCAGCAGCAGGCATACCGGTATCTGCAGCTCGTTTCAGAGCAGCAGATACAACGTGACGGTCAGCAATGGAAACGCCGGCCTGATTCATCAAAAGCTCCAGTTTCTGTGTTTCTGTTTCTTCACATTCCCCCTTGAGCAGTGCATTGAGGGATGCATAATAGCGGCGGATGATTTCCTGACGGGAGGCCTCGCGGCAGACCGCGTCATCACAGATGCAGTTTCCGGCCATATTGACACCCATGTCGGTCGGAGATTTGTATGGGCTTTTTCCATATATTTTTTCAAAAATGGTATTCAGTACCGGGAAAATCTCCACATCACGGTTATAGTTTACGGTTGTTTCGCCATACGCCTCCAGATGGAAGGGGTCGATCATATTAATGTCATTCAAATCCGCAGTGGCAGCCTCATAGGCTAAATTGACCGGATGGCTGAGCGGCAGGTTCCAGATGGGAAATGTTTCAAATTTGGCGTATCCCGCATGAATTCCTCGTTTGTGCTCATGATATAGCTGGGACAGACCTGTCTCTTATACACATCTGACGCTGCCGACGATACTCCTTGTG
>CALZPS010000032.1 GCA_945827765.1 uncultured Lachnospiraceae bacterium
ATATGGAGAGATATCGAAGTGGTCATAACGAGGCGGTCTTGAAAACCGTTTGTCCGCAAGGGCGCGTGGGTTCGAATCCCACTCTCTCCGCTATAAAATGTGCCGGAAAAACCATAAAGGTTTCCGGCATTTTTATTTAACCAGTAACAAATATTCAAAGGCACCGGCGGGTACACCGGTGCCTTTTTCTAATAGAGAAATCAGTCCGCTCATAGTTTCGTTTGATCTGGAAATCGTGCGGAGGTCACGACCCTCGTCTATGATGAAAGCAAAGCACAGGCGGCAAGTGAAGCTCTGAATGCATGCCCGGGATTAAAACATGTGATTTCTATGAATGAGGAAAGCGCGGTAGAAGGGGCATTGTCGTTCTGGAAATTAATTGGCGGACAGAACCCCGGCTATGATTATCAGCCGGAACCGGAGGAACTGGCTACGATTATGTTTACCTCGGGTACAACAGGAAAAAGCAAAGGAGTAATGCTTTCACATCGCAATCTGGCAGAGAATGCAACCTGCCTTGATATGAAAATCGAACCGGGAACAGTCATCATGACGGCACCAATCATCAAAGCAAAGGTCTTCGGCAATCAGTTTCATACCATCTGCAGCGGAGGAGCGTATTTGAATCCTGCATACATAGAAACCTTCAGGAAGTATGGAATTACGATTCTGCAGGGCATAATTGATATGTACAACCACAATGTGCCTTTGTATAAGAGAATTTTTAAACTGAAAATCCGTGAAACCGAGTTCGAGAAAAACACGACCAAAAAAATCAAACGTTTTTAAGGATGATGTGGATTCGCTCAGGTTATTAGCTATAAACGGGACATAGTAATGTCCCGTTTATAGCGCAATCGGATAATCCATAATGTAATCATCCATCACAAATCCGCTTCCGATATCGGCAGCCTGTGTGTCGATGACCTTGAAACCTAAATGATCATAGATTGCCAGTGCATTTTTGCTGCCTGCTACACGTCAAAATATTCGCTGTCCGTTTGGAACAAGATAATATACACCAGAACGAAATAGTGATTGTACAGGAAATGACAATCCTATATAATTAAACTAGCAATCGAATGGCTGGCATGTCAGATGACGAGGAGAAAAAGTATGAATCAGGAATTACGATCAGATGCGGAAAAGATAGTAAGAAGAGCAATCGAAGCGGTCAAACCTGACCGTGCGGTGCAGGAGGCATTGAGAGATTTTCGGCCGGGGGGAAGGGTGATTCTGGTGGCAGCGGGTAAGGCGGCCTGGCAGATGGCAGCGGCAGCATCTGCATGTCTCGGTGATGTTTTGACCTCAGGTGTAGTTATTACCAAATATCATCATGTGCAGGGAGACATCCCACGGGTAGCCTGTTATGAGGGCGGGCATCCGACGCCGGATGCGGGCAGTTACACAGGAACATCGGCAGCGTTGGCTCTGACGGAGAATCTGTCGGAAGAAGATACGGTGTTGTTCTTACTGTCAGGCGGAGGCAGTGCGTTGTTTGATAAACCGCTGATTGATTCTGAAGAATTACAAGATATTACAGGGCAATTGTTGGCATGCGGAGCGGATATTCGGGAAATTAACACGATTCGTAAGCGCCTGTCAGCGGTAAAGGGAGGGCGATTCGCGCAGTGGTGCGCACCGGCTCAGGTGTATTCGGTGATTCTGTCAGATATTCTGGGAGATCCGATAGATATGATTGCGTCAGGACCGACGGTAGCCGACCGCTCGACCTGCGAGCAGGCAATGGCAGTTGTGAAAAAATACGGGCTGCGACTGAGCATACAAGCAGAACAATATTTAGGAGAAGAGACCCCGAAAGTATTGGACAATAGCACATTTCGTGTGACCGGCAGTGTCAAAGAATTGTGCAGTCAGGCGGCGGCAGTCTGCGAGGAATTGGACTATGAAGTGCACTATCTGACAGATTGCATGGAGTGCGAGGCACGTGATGCCGGAACATTTCTGGCAAGTATATTGCGTTCCCATCTGGCGGATAATAAGAAAATGGCATATATCGCAGGCGGCGAGACCGTGGTGCATTTAAAAGGAAAAGGTCTTGGCGGCCGTAATCAGGAAATTGCGTTGGCTGCGGCAAAAGGATTGGCGGGAATTCATCGTGCGGCAGTTATCAGCGTCGGATCTGACGGCACGGATGGACCGACGGATGCAGCCGGAGGTTATACAGACGGAGATACTGCGACAGAATTGGCGGAAAAAGGGCTGACAGTGGATGCAGTGCTGGCCGAGAATGATGCCTATCATGCACTGTCCGCTGTCGGCGGACTGATTGTAACCGGGCCGACGGGGACAAATGTGAATGATGTGACGGTGGCGTTATTAGGAGAAGTGTAAAATGAAGTCATTTTTTCAATTTATGGTTATTTTATTGTTTTCATTAATCGGAGAATTCTTACATGAATTATTACCATTTCCGATACCGGCAAGCGTATATGGGCTGGTGCTTTTATTTATCAGTTTGCTGGCAGGTGTCATCAAACTGCCGCAGATTGAGGAGGCAGCAGATTTCCTTCTGAAGATTATGCCTGCTTTATTCATTCCTTCGGTGGTTAAGCTGATGACAATCCGTGATTTGCTGTGGGAAAATATCGTGCCGATTCTGGTGATTGTATTGACGACTACTGTTGTGGTGATGGTGGTGACCGGACAGGTCGCACAATGGATGATCAGGAGGCACAAAGAACTATGAATGAAATGTTTATAAATTCGGTTTATTTTGGCTGCGCTTTGTCGCTAATATGCTATTGGATCGGTGTGCAGACAGCAAAACGGTTTCCTGTCACCATCTGTAATCCCCTGCTGATTGCATCGATTCTGGTGATAGTAGTTCTGGCGGCAGGCTCCATTTCGTTTGAAACTTATCATCAAAGTGCGGAGAAACTGACCTGGCTGTTGACTCCGGCAACAGTCAGTCTGGCTGTGCCGATGTACCGGGAAGTTCAATTGTTAAGGAAAAATCTGGCGGCAATCCTTGTGAGCCTTTTTTCAGGCTGTGTGGCAGGAATGATGACCGTATGGGGGATCGGACGTCTGTTTGGCGTTTCCGAAGAATTGTATCTGTCCTTGCTGCCAAAATCCATCACTACGGCAATCGCCATGGGTGTATCTGAAGAGATTGGCGGAGTGCCGACAGTGACGGTCGGCATGGTAGTTTTTACTGGGCTGTTGGGGGCAATTATCGTCAAGACTGTATGCAGGCTGTTTCGTATCACTCATCCGATTGCGGTCGGCCTGGCATGCGGCAATGCGGCTCACGCGATTGGAACTAGTAAAGCATTAGAAATCGGTGAGGTGGAAGGTGCGATGAGTAGTCTTGCGATTGTGGCTGCGGGAATTTTTACTGTGGTGCTGGCACCGCTGATGGGAATGTTGTATTGATTTTTAAATCTATTATATTGCAAACAAACAAGACGGTTTCATTTCCGTCTGTTTTTTTGTCTTGATCTGTCTGGCCGGACCGGGGTCAAGTGTTCAAAATCTTGTTCACAAAATCATTATCTTATCCTATACTATTCTCATATCAAAATCCAAATCAAATGCACAAAATATTGATTGTGAAAAACAAAGATCTTATCTAAAATGGCAGTGGTTTCAAGAACTGCCTGAGTCATTGTGGAATCAGGAGGTATGAAAGATGTTAAAAAAAGAAGAATTATTAGATGCGTTTACACAGTTGACCAATTGTTGCTATCCTACGTGGAGTTGGGTGTTAAATGATAATCTCGAGGTAATATCGACAAACTGTTCGTCTGCAGATATGTTTCATAAGATGTTTGTGCTCCCGGAGTGTAAGAGTGCTGTGGAGAGACATGTTAAGGAGAATGAAAATCCGTTGATTTGTACACTTGCGGCAATGTTGTCGTGGGTTTCAGTGTTTGAGAAAAATAAGAACGGAGAAAACAAAATATATGTATTCGGTCCTTTTTTTAGCGGATATCGGGACGAGGAAAACTGTGAGATGATTTTTCGAATATTGAAAATGAACGAGGAAGAGCAAAACCAGATGTGGCGTTCGTTTCAAAAGATTCCCATGCTGACCTCTTCGACGATGATTCAATATGCGATTATGCTGCATTATTGCATTCATCAGAAAAAAATCGTGGCAAATGATATCGATTATTGTGTGGTGAAAATGCCGCGGAGAAAGGTGCGGGGACGCGTAGCGACCGATCAGTTTGACAACAGCAGCGGTTATTGGGAGACGGAGCGAATGATTCTCGACAAGGTGAGGCGGGGAGATATGAATGTCAGTGAACTGGTGGAAAAAATTTCAGTCACGGCACCGGATCAATACCGCGCATACAGGAGAAACATTGAGAAATATAAGGCGAGTATACAAGTGCTTTTGACATTGGTTTCGCGGGCGGCTGTGGAAGGCGGACTGTCGCGGAAAACTTCATTTTCACTTGCAGCCGATTACCAAAATAAAATACTGCAGTGTACGGCGGTGAATGAATTGAGAGAGCTGAATGAAGGGATTTTATTGGACTATGCACAGCGAGTCAAAAGAGCCAAGAAAACAATGCAGTGCTCAGCCAAGATTCGTCTATGCTGTGAATACATCAATACACACCTGGATGAGAAAATCACTCTGGAAATGATGGCGCAAAAATCCGGATATACAATCTCACATTTGTCAAAAAAGTTCAAGGCGGAAGTAGGATGTTCCATCATTGATTATATACACAATTCCAAGATTGAATATGCGAAGAACCAGCTGATTAGCTCGGATAAAGAAATTGAAGAAATAAGTAGTGAATTGGGGATTGGAACCCGTAGTTATTTCAGCACGATATTTAAAAAAGCGACCGGAGAGACACCGAGCGATTATCGAAAGAAACATAGGTTTGTATAGGATAAAAGATAATAATAGAATAGGAGGCTTTGAGAGGATGCATTGGTGGGAAAACTACCCGTGGAGAATGATTCAGACAAATTTGCGGGAAATTGACATGGAGGATATGGACGCAAAGAAATATGTCGCAGACTTACAGGCATTTGGCGCGACTGTTGTGACACTGAATGCTGCAGGCATTATAGCCAGCTATGACACGGAATTGGAAGATCAGCCCCGCTGCAGATATCTGCACGGTGACACTCTGCAAACGGTTGTAGAAGAGTGCCACAAGGCAGGCATTAAAGTGATTGCGAGGATGGATTTTTCTAAAATTCTCTATGAGGTGTATGAAAAACATCCGAATTGGGCGTATCGCCGGGCGGATGGACAGATTGTCAATTATAACGGCTATGTACACACTTGTCCGAATAGTGATTATCAGCAGAACTATTCTCTGGAAATCGTGAAAGAGGTATTACACAAAATTCCGTTTGATGGAGTATTCTGCAACATGAGCGGCTTTTTGGTAGTAGATTACGATTACGTTTTTCATGGTCCTTGTCATTGTGAGAATTGTAAGCGGTTATTTAAAGAACTATACGGAGCGGAAATTCCGATGAAAGAAGATCCGCGAGACCCCGCATACAAAATGTATGCGATGTTTAAGGCAGAGAGCACCAGGAAACAAAAAATGAATTTACATAGGACAATCCGTGATGTCAGCCCTGAGATTGCAATCAATGGGGTGGATTATGTTCGTATTGAGTCTAATTCAGATGTCGGAATAGAAAAGTGGGCGTACAGTGCCTCGTCTAACGCTCGAATAATTAGCGGGCCAAAACGGGATCGTGTAGTAGATAGTGCAGCGGTAGATTTTCATGGATTCCGATACCGGGATACATCCGTGTCGCCGGCACAGATGGAACTAAGGCAATGGCAGAATCTGGCAAACTCCGGTTCCTGCAGTATTTATATTATGGGACGTCTTGACACTCACAAAGACATCTCCAGTTTTGCAGGGACAAAGAAAGTTTTCCGGTTCCATAAGGAACATGAAGCATTATATAGAGGCATCGAATCTACAGCGGAAGTCATGCTGATTCACAGAAATATGATGGGAAGATTTGATCATGAGACATTTGGATGGATCAGGGCGTTAACAGAAAGTCACATTCCGTTTGATGAGATGCGCCACAGCGAATTAAAGAGTGTAGAACAGCTTTCAGGAAAGAAGATTGCGATTCTCTGTGATGCAAAACAGCTGAATGCACAGCAGGCAGAACTGCTGGATGCTTTTGTAGAAAACGGTGGTATTATGCTGGTGACGGGGGATACCGGACTGCAGGCAGCGATGCAGAAACCGCAAGAGCCCTTTGTGCTCAAATGCATGGGCGTGGAACGGATTGTGGAGAAAAAAACAAAACTGCGTTCCTCGACACTCTTTGTGGATGGAACGGACAAAGAACTGTTTCCACATTGTGTGGATGCGCCATATATTGCGATCGGTGAAGAATTTGTCATGGCAGATTTTAAAGAAGGAACACAGAGGTATCTAAATCTGATCGGGGAGCATCCGTATGGTCCGCCGGAAATCTGTTACTACACGGAGGCGGATATGACAGGGCATCCAGGCGTGACCGTCTACCCTTATGGAAAAGGAAAGGGTGTGTATCTGCCATGGATGGCGGGAGCCTTCTATTATACAGAAGGTCTTCAGAATACACTGAATATTATGCAGGATGTACTCTGTTCTCTGTGCGGGGCATCACAGATTGCACCGGAACTAAGCCCGATGGTAGAAGTCAATGTGGGCAAAAAAGAAAACATGACAATTATACAGCTTGTCAATACATCCGGAGTGTTTTCGAATAGTTTCTTTCCACCGATTCCGATTTATGATATCGAGCTGCATATACCGGTGGAGGCGCGTGAATCCTTATTAGAACCAAAAAGCATGGAAGGAGATGACACAATGTTGAATCTACCATGTGTACATGCATATAACGGGGGAACGGTCAGCGTTAAGAAGGCCGGAAAGGAATGGATACTGACGCTGGATAAGCTGTCGGCATATGAAATCATTACTATGGAAGGAGGAGTGAAAGATGTCTAAAATTCACAAGGTTGTAACGACTGTCTGGTACAATCGGGAGGATATGCACACATTACGTTATATTTTCCCGGAGGCCGAATTTGTCTATGTCGATTTTTACGACAAGGAAAGGTTGGAAGAAGAGGCAAAGAATGCGGATGTGGCAATCTTAATGGGCGATGTGGACAACTGTCTGCTGGGAGAAAATACGTTGAAATGGATTCACTGTGATCATGCCGGATTGAATGGCTCTGCCAGACCGGAAGTGTTTGCCAAGAACATCTTCGTGACCGGAGCTGCGGGGCGCTCAGCACCGGTTCTTGCCGAGCATTGTATTTATTTTATGTTTCAGCACTGCTATCACACAAAGGAACTGCTTGCGGCACAGGAAAACTGTCATTGGGGTGTGGATGGATCCAATCAATGGCGTGGATTATACGGACGCACGGCAGGAATTGTCGGCATGGGAAACAACGGAAAGATGCTGGCAGAGCGGCTGCATGCATTTGGGATGAAACTGATTGCCTACGATAAATTCCCTATCAAAGGGTTTGACTATCTGGAAGAAAAACTGGATAGTAGTCAGGAAGGCGCGTTGGAGCGGCTGCTGGAACAGTGTGATTTTGTGATTCTGACGTTGGCACTTACTGATGAAACCTATCACCTGATAAATCAGGAAACGTTGCAGAAGATGAAAAAAGACGCATTTTTGGTAAATATGTCACGTGGCGGCATTATATGCACCAAAGATTTAGTGGAGGCGCTGGAAGAAGGCACGATCGGCGGTGCCGGACTCGATGTATTTGAGGAGGAACCGCTGCCGGCAGAAAGTCCGTTATGGAAAATGCCAAATGTATACATTACTCCACACTGTACGCCGCAGGTTCCGCACCGGACAGGGCGGAGTCTGGAAATAATACGTGAGAATGCGCGCAGATTTGAGAACGGTGAACCGATGATGAATCTTCTGCGGAAATCGGATGCAGTGTCTGCCGGGGGTCAAAAAAGCGGCTGGGCAAAATTGATGAACAGCAATCTTCCGAAAGAACAGATTGCGAAGATGGATCTGGAGAAGTTCCTTGGAAAGAGGGGGTGGACTTCGCCGGAAGAATGGATGTAATAGAAGATCATATTCTGTAAGAAAGATGAGGTAATGAAAAATGAAAATTGGATTTATCGGGCTTGGTATCATGGGCAAGCCAATGTCAAAAAACCTGCTGAAAGCAGGGTATGAGCTGATGGTTTCAGATCTCCATCAGGAAAATGTCAAGGAAGTGGAAGCAGCGGGTGCTAAGGCGGCGACCAATAGGGAGATTGCAGAGATCTGTGATGTGATTATCACAATGCTACCGAACTCTCCACATGTAAAATCGGTCATGCTCGGAGAAGAGGGCATGGCGGCGTTTATGAGAGAAGGTCAGATTTTTGTGGATATGAGCTCCATTAATCCGACAGCCAGTCAGGAAATTTCCGCACAACTGTCTAAGAAAGGAATCAAGATGCTGGATGCACCGGTGTCCGGTGGCGAGCCGAAAGCAATTGACGGGACGCTTAGCATCATGGTAGGCGGAGATAAGGATGTATTTGAGAAGATGAAAGAGATGTTACTGTGCATGGGCAGCTCTGCTGTGTATTGTGGAGCAGTTGGCGCGGGTAACACAACCAAGCTGGCAAATCAGATTATTGTGGCGTGCAACATTCAGGCCCTTGCAGAGGCGATGACGCTGGCACAGAAAGCAGGTGTGGAACCACAGCTTGTGTTTGAAGCAATCCGGGGCGGGCTCGCTGGTTCAACCGTGATGGAGGCGAAAGCTCCAATGATGATTGCAGGAAATGATAAGCCGGGATTTAAGATTGATTTACATATCAAGGATCTCAACAATGCACTCGACTGTGCGCACAGTGTGGGTGCACCGGTGCCGATGACAGCTGCAGTGCAGGAAATTTTGCAGTGGCTTCATAACCATGAGGGTGGACAGAAAGACCACAGTGCGATTGCACAGTATTATGAATATTTAACTGATATTAAGATTGGAAGATAAATAAGGAAGCGAGGAGCGGTAGTAAATGAATTTAAAAAAGATTATAGCTGGTGCAAAGGGAAGTCAGAATGGAATCTACCGTACTGCAAGCCCGGTCTCAATGATTCTTGCCAGCGCGACAAGTGGAGGAAAGAGCATCTTCATGATGCTGATGATGTATGCCAGCTATATGGCAAACGAAGGATATGGGGTGGCTGTGGCAGTCACCGGAATCATACTGGCAGTAAAGACGGTCTTTGACGGTGTGTGTGATCCGTTTGTGGCAGCTATCTTTGACCGTATGCAGGTTGGAAAACTCGGAAAGATGAGAAAGTTTTTGCTGATTGGATATGGAAGCGCTGCACTCTCGGCATTTCTGATGTACAACCTGTTGGCGAACAAGTTTGATGGTGTACTTGGCATCATTGTGTTTTGTATCGTTTATGCCGCCTTTGTTGTAGGATACACAGTCTTAAGTATCGGCGGGACATCCGTACCGACAATTCTGACAAACGATCCGAAACAGAGACCGTTTTTGAACTTTACAGCGACGTTGTATCAGTATGTGGCTCCGATAGCAACAAATACAATCATGGCATTTACGATTTTGCCAAAGCATGATAACCAATATAATGCGGAATGTCTGGCAGAGGCATGTATCGTATTCATTGTGCTTGCGGTAGTGTTTATGTTATTGTCCTTTATCGGGCTTGCGCCGGTGGATAATGAGAAAGTTTTGGGAGAACTGATGTCTCTGAACGGCAAGAACAAAAAGATTGGTTTCCGGGAAATGTGGAATATGCTCAAAGTCAACAAACCGCTGCGCTGCTATATTGTGACCGGCACGACGGATAAACTCGCTAATAAGATGAGTACGGACTCGATTGTAATCGTCATGCTGACTGGTATTTTGATCGCCAATTATCAGGTGTCGACGATGATCAATAATGCGGGAATGATTATCGGACTTGTTTTTGCATTCCTCGGCGGCGTTTTCATTGCAAAATATGGCGTGAAAATTTCCACCGTTGTGTGGTCCTATGTCAATATCGGGATTTCCGTGGCTATGTTTGTCCTCTGCGTCGTGCTTGGACCGTATGGAATGTCAAAGATTGGTGTGGCAGGTGTACCGATGATTCTTTATATCGCGCTGATGATGGGAAAAAATGCTGCGGCGATGATCCTCAATACGGCGGAAGGTATGATGAGAGCAGATATTGCCGATTACGAGCTGGATCGCAGCGGAAACTTTATGCCGGGTATGGTAGGTGCATGCTATACATTTATTGAAAAGACGATATCCTCCGTAGGCTCTGCAATCACAGCGGCGGCAGTGGCTCTGATCGGATACAAGACAGTGATGCCACAGATGGGCGACGAGCCGACGATTTCACTGTTCTGGCTGACGATGATTTTATCATTTGGTGCTCCGGTTATTGGATGGATTTGCAATATTATTGCTATGAAATTCTATGAGCTTGACAGAGAACGTATGGTGGAGATTCAAACCAATATCGCTGAGAAGAAAAAGGCATTAAAAGCCGCAAAATAAAAATATTTGATTATACGAGGAGAAATAAAATGAAAAAGAGAATAATTGCTTCAATACTATTGATCGTACTATGTGTAGGATTATTGGCAGGTTGTAAAGAGGGATGGACGAAACCGGAGGAGCCGGAAAGTGGAGGAGACATCACACTGTCGGGAGAAATGTACAGCGGAAAAGTTGTTGTATCTGTAGTTCTTCATCCGGACGGAACTGCTGAGTGTGATGCAAATGGTAACAAGTCCGAAGGAACATGGGAAAAAGGAACCGGAGACATCGCAATGGTAGCACATGTCGATGTTAAAGGCGAACCAGTGGAATTGCAAATCACAGAAGAAGATGGCGTATACAGTGCTCCATTTGATATGGTACCTGGTCTTACACTCACCGGAAAATAAACAAAACGTGTTATGTGAGCGGAGGCATTCAGAGAAAAGGATGCCTCCGCAACGTTCTGTGCAAGCCTTTCAAATGGATTGCCGGATGTAAGGAGGCATGATTATGTGCTGTCTCTTATACACATCTGACGCTGCCGACGATACTCCTTGTGTA
>CALZPS010000033.1 GCA_945827765.1 uncultured Lachnospiraceae bacterium
GAGATCTAGTACGGTCTCGTGGGCTCGGAGATGTGTATAAGAGACAGCTAATTATGACATGAAGAAATCTTTATTGATTTCAGAAATCCGATGCATTCCTGCCGAAATCCGATATTTTTTTATCAAATAGCCCTCCCTGCAAAATCCGGTATCATTTTGACGGACTCTCCTCCTGCCGTCTGTCAAGCCATGTGTCAAGCTGCGCCTGCTTATCGGCAATAATCTCCTTGATTCCCGCCTTCTCAAGTTCCGTCAGAAAATTGCGGTAATTCACATCCAGATCCACACTTCCGCTCTCAAGAATCGGTGCATAAGTGGCAACCACCTTTCGCACGGCATCTATCTTTCCGCTCATAGCAGAGGTACTGTATCCAAACCCTTCATAGCGCCCGCTGCCCTCGATCGCCTGTTCACAATAAACACGTTCTTCTTCTTTGCTCTCTTTCGTGCCCATACCACACAGTGCTTTGCTGTTTCCGATTCTCGCAAATGGATTATAAAACCCACTGGTGTTCCCCTGTGCGTCCAAAATCGGTGCCATCAATAGATTCTCTTTATCATAAATTTCATAATGCTCGCCATTGATTCCATAATTGAGCAAGTATGTGACCCGCAAATCCGAATAACACAAATCCAAAAATTTCACCGCCGCCTCCGGGTATCTGCTAGTAGCCGGAACCGTCCAAAAATCCGCCGCCGTATTGGCATCGTTTTGATGGATTTCTGTCGTACGCAGACAGACATAATCCGTCTCCTTCCCTACCATAAGGTCAAATGTTTTTGGGGAACTATACGCCGGAAAACTCAGGCACACCTTCGCCTCCAACAATGGCAGCACAGAGGCGTCATAAGTCACGCTGTCAGGATAAATATACCCGGCATTATACCATTTTTCCATAAAGCTCAAAAATTTGTAATACTCCTCTGTAGCGAATATATTTTCCACCACATCGCTGTCATTTCTGACCACGCCTGTCAGCATGTCCGCACCAAGTGCATCCCCTATTTCCATATAATCCGTCACCGTAGAATGTGTGTTTCTCGCCGTAATCTGTCCCAACGGATAACTGTCCGGGTATAGTATTTTCAGCCTCGCAAGTATTGTATCAATCTCTTCTAAAGTATAGACATGCTCCTTCTGATATTCGATGCCCGCCTCTTCCAACAATGCCGCAGAAATCCAAAGGCCATATCCATAAGCCTCCTCCGCCGCGATATTAGATATCCCGTATGTCTTTCCCTGCTGCTGTGTCCGCCTGCTCAACGCTCCCTCGAGCATCTCATCGCGAAAATACACATAGGAGGCATTTCGTTTCAGATACACATTGAGCGAATTCAGCAGTCCCTTGTCTATGTACGAGGTAATATCCTGATTCCGCACCAACATCAAATCCAATACATCCCCACGGCAGAGCCACAATAGATAATCCTCTTCCGATTTATACATATCCACCGGCACCAGTTCCACCTCCACGCCGATTTTTTCGGCAGCAATCTCATTCACCGCCGCCTCTATCTGATCCAAATCGGTGATATCCGAAATACCTTCATATACGGGATATGTCATACGGATGCGGCAAACATCACGATATGCGCTGTCATCGGCATGATTTGTCCCGTCATTCCCGTCGCCAAAATTGAATGCCGCCAGACACAAAACGATAAGAAACACCAATACTGCCGCCACCTGCGCAAAACGTTTGCTACTCCTCATAATGAATTTTTCCTCCACATTTTTGGAACTCTCTTGGCGTCATACCGAAACATTTTTTAAACTGCCCGGTAAAATGGGAATAACTGCTGAACCCGACTTTGCCGGCCACCATCGTAATCGTCAGCCGGGAATCGCGCAGCAGCTCTCTCGCCAACTGCATCCGCTTGCTCATAATATACTCGGAAACGGTTTTTCCATATCGCTTTTTGAAAGAACGAGTCAGGTGATCCGCACTCAAAAACGCCATTCCTGCCAGTGCACTGACGGACAAATCACTGTCCAGATGCGTATCGATATAATTTGCCACCTTTTCCACGCTGTCCGTTTCATCCGCCTCCTGCTTGCAAAAGCTGTCTATATACGTTTGTCCGTACTCCGTCATGATGTCTTTCTGCCGCCTCTCCTGAATCGTCTTGACGGCACGTTCCAGCACTTCAGTCAACACCTCATAACGGACCGGTTTCAAGACATATTCCAGGCATTTGAGACGCACCGCCTGTCTGGCATAGTCAAATTCATCATGACAGCTTAAAATAATACTCTCCGTCTTCGGCGAATGTTCCCCCATCCACTCAATCAATTCAATTCCACTCTCATCCGGCATCTCAATATCGCACACCGCCAAATCAATCGTTTCGTTGGAGAGAATCTCCACTGCCTCTGTATAACTATTCGCTGAAAACACCTCCTGAAAACCAAGCTGTCTGAGATTCACCCCGTTCATCACTCCCTGAATCGAAATCGGCTCATCATCCACAATCAGTAATTTCATGATTTTCCCCCTTTCTCTCCACAAACGGCACTTCAATCCATACCTGAGTTCCCGCACCAAATGTACTGGTAATCCGTATCTGTCCTTTTCCGTGATAGTAATATTCCATCCATTTTCTGCAATTGTAAATCCCGATATGCTCATTGCCCATAGTATCCACATACTTACGTCCGTCCCTTATATCCGGCATTACCTCCGGTTTGATACCTCTTCCGGTATCCGTCACCGAGATGTAGAGCCACCCACCCTCTCGCCGGATATTGATCAGAATCTCCGTTATCTTCTTTGGTATCATGGCATACTTAATCGAGTTCTCCACAAAATTTTCAATCAAAAGCGGCGGAATCAGCGCATTCTCCACCTCCTTCGTCATGCTGTACACACAATTGAAACGTTCCGGAAAACGTATCTTTTGAATACGCAGGTAATTCCGGACAAAATTCATTTCTTCCTTCACTGTCACCAAATCGTTGGTTTCTTTTAATATATAACGGAAGTAATCCACCAGACAAAGGGCAAACTCCTGAATACTCTCGTAATCCTTCACCTGTGCCATACCATAAATCAGATTAAAAGAATTCATCAGCATATGCGGGTTCATCCGCAGTTTCAGATTATCCAGTTTCATATGGTTGTACTGCCGTTCTTTTATCTTTCCTTCCTCGATTTCCTCTGCCATCTCATTAAAGTTCTCAAACATCTGCCGAAAATCAATGGCAGTGCTTTCGTCAATCCCGGTGATACGATATTGACCTTGCGAGTCCTTACCATAAAATTCCAGTGCCTCGTTCATCCTGTCAATCGGTGTGACCACCCATTTCTTCAGCATTCTCCAGAACAGAAGGACAAAGAATATCTCCAACAGCAAAATCACAAACAACAATACCAGTGAACCGAGTGTTTTCTGTATAACGGTAAGGGCAGGTATCTTCACTGCCAGACGGCACCCCAGTTCTTCCCCTTCCCACAGCAGCAAACGATACGCGCCCTTTCGGGCAAGCAGCTCCTCCCAGGTTCCGTCACGGAACCGGCTGCTTGTTCCGTCCTCCAGCAGAATCATTTTCGTATCGTCACTTAGATAAATCTCCGCGGCGTCAAGTTCCTGCAAAAGCTCCAGTCCTTCCATAAAGCGGTTCATATCCACCAGAAACCCGATATCATATCCCTCATAAGAATAACTGCGCCGCAAAAAACACTTCTGGTCAAAGTAATACAATTTCCAGCCGTCCGTCGTGCCCTGCGACAAACCACGGTATAATAGCTTGTCCTGAAAATCCTTCATCTCCGAATAAAGATAGGACTCATAATTATATCTTGTATAAATCGAAGCCAGTTTACGGTCAAAGAGATAAACCACGCCGTCCATCGACTGCGCAGCGTGAATCTCTCCCAGTTTCTTAATCATCTTATAGTTTGCGACCTCATTATGGTCGGAGACGGATGTCAGCTCTGTGATATGCTCCAGCACAAAACGATCCAGGTCATTTTCCACGCCCAGCAGGCTTTCCTGCAGCGGCGCGAAGACACCTTCCAGTTCTCTTTCGTAGGCCTCATAACTACGCTCGGCGGAAATCCACACCACGACACAGGATACCGCAAAAGCCAAAATTCCCAGAGGCAGGAATGTAGCACACAGCATGAATATAAAACGTCCGATCAATGACTTTTTTGGCAACCTTACCCTTCCCGGCATATCATACACCCCACTTTCCGCTGCCCTTTCTTTTTTCTATTTTATCATTTTTCTTTTCGTAGCACAACTCAAAAAACAGGCCAGGTCTTTCGGCAGACCCAGCCTGTAAAACAATTTCTTTATTCCATTGATACTACTGCCTTTGTCAACCCTTGACACCTCCGGCAATCACACCCTTTTCCAGCTTATCCTGGAAGAACGGGAACAGAACCAGAATCGGCAGTGTCGCCGCCACGATAACCGCATATTGTATCAAATAACGGTTGTAATCCGGGTTGGCACTTCTTAAAAAGTTCGCGTTATCAGCCACAATCTGTTTGATCCACAACTGCAGCGGCCACAGATTCTTGTTGTTCGGCGTGTAGATAGATGCCGGCAGCCACGAATTCCACTGTCCGACCACACTGTTTAAGATGATGACAAATCCCAGATTCATCGCCTGCGGCAACATCACCTGCCACATCGTGCGAAAATGTCCTGCACCGTCGATACGCGCCGCCTCATACATCTCGCGCGGTACGGAATTGAACGCATTCATCATCATAATCATGAACATGGAGTTTGTACATCCGGGAATAATCAGCGCCCATCGGGTTCCAACCCAACCTAGCGATTTGATGACCATGTAGGTCGGCACCATACCACCGCTAAACAGCATCGTCGCCATCAAAATCAACGATACGGGCGTCTTTAATTTGGTATCACGGCTCAGCGCATAGCCGGTGATTGCCGCCAGTACAAAGCCGAGCGCAGTCGATGATACCGTATAAATAATTGTATTTGCATAGCCGCTGACGATACTGGCATTATCAAAAATCAGATTATAAGCCTTTAAGTTAAAATTCCCGATCCATTTCCAGACCAGTCCCTCATAAGCCATAACCATCTTGCCGTCCGACAGCGAAGTCATCAGTACATGCCACATCGGGATGACACTGACAAAAGCAACCAAAGCGACAAGCAGATAAATGATAACGTCGGCAATATGATCTCCGATACCTTTATGTTCTACCATATGCAGGGATTTTTCTTCCACTGCATTCTGTTTTTTCTTCTTAAAACCCATCTCATACCTCCGCTGCTTTTAGAATAAGGACGAATCTGTCATCTTCCGGCTGATGGCATTGGAACCAATCAGTAGAATCGTACCCACCACAGACTGGAACAATCCGGATGCCGCAGACAGACTATAGTTTGCCGACGCACTAAATGCCATACGATACGTGTAGGTATACACCGTATCTGCCACATTGTAGGTGGAAGGCATATACATCAGCAGGATACTGTCAAATCCGGTTGAAAAGCTCAGGCCCACACCCAGTACAAACATCATCATCACAGTTGGCATGATACACGGCAATGTAATCTTGAATAGTCTCTGCCAGCGGTTGGCGCCGTCGATGGCTGCCGCCTCATGCAAATCACCGCTGACCGTGGAGATGGCAGCCACATACATGATGGAGCCCCAGCCGATACCCTGCCACACGCCCATCAGCAGATAGATAATCCAGAATACCGGAATCTGTTCGTTGGCCAGCCAGTTCTGATTTTCCAATCCAAATACATTTGTCAAAAATAATGTCAGCGGTCCGTCTTTGGCGAGGAACTCCTGCACCAGAGAGACAACAACCACCGCCGCCACAAAGTTCGGCAGATAGGACATTGTCTGACAGAATCGCTTAAACTTTTTATTTTGAATCATACTCAGCAAAAATGCAAAGATAATCGGCGGTACAAATCCCAGCGTAGTCTTAATCACCGCGATACATACCGTGTTGCGCAAAGCTACCAAAAATTGATCTCCGGTAAACAAATCAATAAAATTCTTCAGACCTACCCACTCGCTGCCGAAATATCCCTTCGTCACATTAAAATCCTGAAACGCCATCACGATACCGAACATCGGGATATAATGCAATACCACCATAAAAATAATAGCGGGAAGAAACATCATATACACCGGCCAGTTTCGTTTGAAGTCCCTTCTCCATGTGATTCTCGGAGCCTTATAGGCCGTAGTTTTCGTTTTTGCCATAAGGAACTCTCCTCCCTTTCTTTTAAATTCCCGCCGGGAGTCTTCCCCGGCGGGAACATTTACACTCATTTAATCTAAATTTCAAATCTGTCCGCGTATGGCTGATAGATATCAATTGCTTTCTTATAATTATATTTCTCCAGCATCTTGCACCAGTCGCCCCAGTCCTTATCGCTGTCGATATCCTTCTCACCTTTGATGTATTTGACCGCGTTGGTCTGTGTATAATCCAGACACTTGTTCATGACATCACCGACTGCATTAGAGTCCTCCGCAGACATATTATTGGTAATCGGGGTTCCCTGAATCTGCGCGGTATTTTTGTACTGAATCCAAAGCTCCATCGAATGCTCATAAGTATCTGCATAACCTTCGTCGATACTGGATACCAGCTGCTTATGAGGGAATTTTTCAAATGTCGCCGCTGTCTTCAATCCGCCGCTGTCATTCCTTACAGCATCTACCCACTCATACTTTCCTTCGTCATTGATGACATAAGCGCCGTCCGCAATGCCGTTGTTTTCATAGAACGAGATTCCGCTCTCTGCAATCTGCTCGGCATTCAGACCAAGTGATGCCAGAGCTGCCCCTTCCTCAGAGTACAAGTAATCAATCATCGTCAATAACGTCGGGATATCTTTGCCCTCGATTGCTGAGGTAAGCGCGTAGCTTACTCCGTTCAGATTCCGTCCTGTCATGATGCAGTCCGGCTCCACATTTTTGCAGCTCTCATCGCCATAAATGTCATTGATGGGCAATGCGCAGCCTGCCACATAGATACCGTCTGTATACTCATCGCCGCTGTCTAAGCGTCCGCCCAGCTCCGCCTGCATACCGCACCACATACCGACTTTGCCCTGACGGACCGCCGTGTTGTCGATGGCGTAAAACATATCGGATGTTCTCTCGTTAAAGCTCTGATCCAGCCACCCCTTCTCGTACCATGTATTCATACACTGCAGATACGCTCTGGCATGTTCGCTGCTGCCTCCATACTGTACCTTGCCGTCTTTATCTTCATAGAAGTTGAAATTACCGCCTCCGAAGGAGGATACCAAATCTCCGGTCCATGTAAAGCCCGGGAAATAAACGCTGATGCAGTAGGTGTCTTCAATGCCCAAGTCCGCATATGCCTTCTCAAAAATTTCAAACATCCACTCCCAGTCACTGATGTAGACCGGATCTGTGCCTCCGCTCGGAAATACCACATCGTCCTCCCAGCTGTCCACGTCATTCTCATCGGTATAACCGCCGGTAAACTTCGCTCCGGTCTGCGGGTTGGTTCCATATTTTACAATCCAGTCCCTGCGGTAACAGTATCCACAGTAGGTATATGGATAATCCTCATTTACATTCATAATGGATAGATATTTATCTTCTCCATCCACATTGCTGACCGCATAAGATTTCAATTCCGGGTGTTCCTCAAGATACTTCATATAATTCGGCATATATTCTTTGATATATTCCGTCAAATCGAGAATGATGCCTTCCTGATACATGATAATCGGACTGTCAGAAATTGAGCAGTCAAGAATATCCGGATAGCTGCCGGAGCCCATCATCGTGGAGTAGCTGTCCGTCGCCGTACCGGCTGCCGGCACCCAGAACTCGATGTCAATCTTCTTCTCTTCCTCGCCCCATGTCTTGGATGACAGATACTGGAACACCGGATTGTCCGCATAATCCGCATAGTAAGACGCATCTGCTCCTTGATAAATCCACATCGTATAGGATGTATCGGAAGACGCCCCACCGCCGCCGCAGCCCGTCAGCATCATCGCAGACAACGCAGTTACTGCAGCCAGACCAAGACTTAAAACCTTTTTCAGTTTCATAACTTTAAATCCTCCTTCTGTGATTCTTGTAACTTTCCTGATTGTATTGTGCCACAATTCCATCGCAAAAGCTTTTGTAAATCCGATTCGATTTATCCGAAATCCGATAGATTTACCAATATCGCTGATTTCGCTCCTGCTCTGCCTTCGCATCTTCCGGCTTCATATATTTTTCGAAAATCCGTTCCAGAATATAGCTGGAGAGCAGCATGTACGCTGCCGGGGCGACCAATATCGCCGGCGGAAAAAAGATTACGGCAATCACGAATACAATCAACAGCAGTGTCTGCAAAAGTGCCTTGATCAGATGCGCCAGCATCATCAAAAGTGAGTTTTTCAGTGTCCGCCCGACCCGGTCTTCAAAACGGGCGATGTAGGGCAGTGTAAACAGTACCATACTCACATTCAGCACCTCCAGTACCAGGAAGAGCACCCACAGCCAGCCAATCGGCTCCCCCTTAGCCCACATCTGATAGCATAGATAACATTCATCTGCGAAAATCAGTCCCACAATCAAATGCACCATCCAGCATAATGTCGATGTCTTGAAATTCTCTTTCCAGGCTCTGAGAAATTCTCCCGACACATAGCCGCGGTCATTTTTGATGACTTTCTGCGTCGTATAGTATAATGCGGTCGTCGACGCGCCGAGTGTGATGACCGGAAGACTTAATACCAGCCAGTACACTGTCAAAAGCACCAGATTGAGAATTTTATTAAAGATTTCACTTAATTTCGCCATGTCCAATTACCTCTCACAGTTCTTCTACTACTTGTATGCCTTCGCCCAGTGGTACCTTTCTCCCGCTCTTTTCCACAAAGTATACATGACACCCTTCAGGAATGGTATAACGATACAGCCATTTGTCCTCTTTCTTCTCGTATGTAAATCCAATCATTCCCCACTCAGTCACCATCTCTCCGCTCAAGTCAGGCAAATACTCCATATGCGGCCGGATATAAATTTCTTTCCGCCCGGGCTTTCCGGTGCGGATTCCGGCAACCGTCTCCATCAATTCATACATCGGCTGCGCGCTCCATGCATGACATTCGCTGCGCGCATCCTGCGGAGTCTCCGGACAGGTCGTGCAGTGCTCTTCGAGCAGGTGAATCCACCAGTCCATCTGCTGTTTCGTCAGGTCATAGCATCCCGCCAGTTCACAGGCCCGGAACAATTCATGACACGTAGAGAAATAGCATCTCAGTACATCTTTCTCCGCAAACGTCCTCGTCATCAGTTCCTTTGCCTGTTCTCCTTTCACCATTCCATTCAGCACTGCCCAGCTCTGCGCATGCTGGGAAAACTGTACAAAATTCGGGCCTTCCCGAAACATCCGGCGTTCTTCGTCCCAGCAAAGTCTTTGAATACACTCACACAGTTCCTGCTGCCGTCTGCGGTACTCTTCTGCCAGCGCAATTCTGCCGGAGGTCTCCTGAATCCGCGCGCCCACGAGTAAGGCATATCCGTACATCAGATTAATAATCGTAGACGGCCCTTCCTCTATGGCAGAGGGTACACCTGCCGTCTCCATCCATGCAATCTGCCAGTCCACAAATGGCCAGTAATCCACTTGTTCCACCAGACCGCTGCCGCCTGTTTTCCCCGCATAATATTCTAAGATCGCGTCCACATCACTGCGGTACTTTTTCAGGATATCTTCCTTGCCGGTACGCTGATAAAATTCCCACATCATATAAATATAATGGAAAGAGAAGGTCGAAATCACCTGCTTATAGCCGGTAGGAGCTTTTCCCAATACAAGCCCCTCGGGAATCCGCGAATTATGAAAATCTTCCAGCGCTTTTTCCGCCAGCAATGTATCGGTACTGCATACATAGGTATACAGTGCCTGTAATCTGGTGTCCATCGGATACTGCATCTGCTCCCAGAACGGACAGTCCATATACGTCTCCATCATGCAGCCCTCCAAAGTATGGACGCACATCTCATAGAGTGGTTTCACCCATGTTTCACTGGAAGAGATGTGACTTTTCGCCTGCAGCGGGTAACCGGTTTTGTGATAATCCGGACGAAAAACGGTCACCGCCTCATCTGCAGTGGTAATTTCCATCTGCAAAAATCGGAAGGTACGATACCAGAACGGCTCATAAGTCAGGCTGCCGCCATCCAGATAAATCACGTCTGTTAATCCATTTTCACCGATTTCCCCATGTTCAAAATCATCCCGTTTCACGGAATACTCTGCATTTACAAATTTTTCAAAATAAGTAATGGATACTTTCGTACCTTTCCCGCCCGCAAAATGATACGACGGATATGTATTTTGCAGCACATCCAGTCCGAACAACAATTTTTTTGTACGTTGCGGTTCTATCACAATCCGGTCGTCAGTTCCGTAATGTGATTCTCCCAGCTCTCGATCTAATGTGCACTCTTCCTCCATCAGCAATGGGATTGGACGCTGCCGCATCGGATATTTGAGATATAGTCCCACGGACTTCTCAAAGTCATTCCACACTACCGGTTCGATTGGTTCCCCTCTTCTCCATCCATCATCTGAAAAAGAAGATTCTTTCCAGTGTTTCGGAACTCTTGCAAAATCAATATGCTCTATCGTCGCCCCCAGATTATCGCTGAGAACAGGTTCGCCAATCAGATAAAAACTATGGTCTAAGTAAATCCGCCAATCTGACTCTCCCGTCGTGACAACTCCGAGTACTTCCCCTGTCTCTGAGAGTAATGTTCCTTCCACCGCCAGCCGATGACCGCCGGGCTCATTCGCCACGCTGATCAACGGCGCACGTTCATGCTGCTGTTTCGGCACATAAGACCGATCACAATATAATCTGTCTCTTATACACATCTGACGCTGCCGACGATACTCCTT
>CALZPS010000034.1 GCA_945827765.1 uncultured Lachnospiraceae bacterium
GAAGATTTCCCGACACCCGAAGGTCCGGCGATTGCCGTCGTCTTCCCTTTCAGGAGTTGTCTGACCATATCGACATGGATTCCTTCTCTGGCACTGGTAAATACGACCGGATACCCACATGCACGATAGATTTCTGCCAGTTCTTCAAGCTCCGATTCCGTTGCGATATCTGTTTTATTAAAACATAATATGACCGGAATCTCTTTGTACTCCATCATCACCAGAAAACGATCCAGCAGATTGAAGTGTGGTTTTGGATCCGTCACTGCAAATACGACTAACGCCTGATCAATATTCGCCACTGCCGGGCGAATCAGTTCATTTCTGCGTACAAGTACGTCTGTGATGTTCCCGGTTTTTTCTTCCTCATCGAGTACATCCATCTCCACATCATCACCCACGAGCGGTTTTGTTTTCTCTTTGCGGAATATTCCCCGCGCCTTACACTCATAAAGACCGGATTCTGCTAAATCCACGTAGTAGAACCCGGCAATTCCTCTTATTATCTTTCCCTGCATGAAAACCTCTTATCAGCCTGTAAAACAGACCGCCTGTAACCTATATGGCAAAGTAGTTGCGCTTTATTGTCCGCACCAGATGTGTTTACTCGTCTGCGTTACCGCCGCCCGAGTCCGGCTGACCAGTTTCATCCGGGCCGGCACTAATGACGACATTTATCGCAGTTCCCTTTTCCACCTGACTTCCGGACTGGTATTCCTGATCAATCACCAGCCCCGCCGCTATATTATTATCATATTGGACGAAATCTTCGCCAAGTTTTAATCCCCATTTTTCCAGTTCTCTCTTTGCCTGATCCTTTGTCATTTTATACAACGAAGGTACGGTCACATATTCTGTCTTTTTCCCTTTACTCACGGTCAGTGAAATCGTCGTCCCTTTTGCCGCTTTGGTCGGATTTGCAGTGGACTGGGAAACAACCGTTCCCGCCTCATAATTATTATCATATTCTTCCGTCACACTGACTTTGAATCCTGCATTCTTCAATGTACTTTCCGCATCACTCTGCAGCCAGCCTACGACATTCGGCACTTCCACTTTTTCTGCGCCAAGGCTGATATATACCTTTATGTGGTCACCTTCTTTGACTTCTGCTCCTGCGGATGGTTCGGTGGAAATGACCTTCCCTTCTTCCACAGTCTCATCATATTTTGCCTCGGCATTTGCAACCAGATTCTTCTCCGCCAACAGCTTTTCTGCTTCTTCTTCGGACTTACCGACCACATTCGGCACATAGGTATCTTTAATTTCCGGCCCGGCACTCACCACCACATAAACCGTTGTGTTTTTCTCAATTTTTTTATTGGCAGCCACGCTCTGCTCCATGACGTGTCCTTCTTCATACTGATCCGATGCCCGGCGCTCAGACACAGCATATCCGAGATTTCTGTCGTTCAATGCTTTTTTTGCCTGTGATTCTGTCATATTGAGCAGATTCGGCACTGCCACTTTCTCATCTGTCTCTGTATTTGTGCTTGGCCCCACACTCTTAAAGAGTCCTGCTGCCTGTGACAGAAGCAAAGCTCCTACGAGGACCACGACAACCGCCGCCACGACTAATAAAATCTTCATGATTTTCTGCGTGTCCGGATCCAGCGAATTCTTACTCGTTCCCCGGGAATCTCCGTTTCTTCGCCGCTCTTTTTCCCGGCGGTTCTGTGCTCTTCTGCGCTCCTCCTGCTCATCGTAATCGTCATCATAGTCATCGTCGTCGTAATCATCTTCCTCGTCATAATCGCGGGCGCGCACTCTTTCTCTTGCTGTTCTGTCATCTCTGCGTACAGCGTCACGGCTGTCCCGGGATTTCAAGTTGCGTCTTTTCACCTGCTCGATTTCTTCATCCGACATTACGACCGTTTCCGTTCCCCGGCTTGCCATCCGCCCGGTCTGACCGGAATAAATCACATTCACGAAATCTCCGTCCGGATCTACGAGAGAATGCTTTAAGTCCGTAATCACTTCCTGACAATCCTGATACCGCTTTGCGACGCTCTTCTGCGTACATTTCATAATGATACATTCCAGACTGTGCGGAATATCCGGCACTTCTTTAGACGGCAGCGGCATCTCCTCTTTCAGATGTTTCACCGCCACTGTCACGGTCGAATCCCCGTCAAACGGCACATGTCCGGTAATCATTTCGAACATTGTAATACCGGCAGAATAGATATCGCTTTTCTCATCCACCACACCGCCGCGAGCCTGTTCCGGTGAAGTATAATGAACAGACCCCATCACATTCGTACTGATGGTGTTCGTCGATGTCGTCGCCCGGGCGATACCAAAATCCGTCACCTTGACTTTGCCATCCCGGGAGATAATGATATTCTGCGGTTTAATATCCCGATGAATAATGTGATGATTGTGAGCTGCCTGAATACCCGTCATCATCTGTATAGCAATACTGATTGTCTCTTTGGCAGACAAACTCTGTTTCTTTTCGATATAATCCTTCAGCGTGATGCCCTCGACCAGTTCCATGACCATATAATACAGACCGCGGTCCTGCCCTACGTCATAGACATTCACTACGTTCGGATGCATCAGTCCGGCTGCTGCCTGAGCCTCACTGACAAACTTCTGTATAAATACCTCATCGTTGCGGTAATCGCTTTTCAATACTTTTACCGCCACAAAACGGTTCAGCTTGTGATCTTTACTTTTATACACATCCGCCATGCCGCCTGAGCCAATCCGTTCCAGTATTTCATAGCGCTTTCCTAAAAATACTCCCTCTTTTAACATACAATACTCACCTCATCTGTAAATGGTTCTACCAGAACAACTCCGATATTGTCTGTTCCGCCGTTTTCTTTCGCCGCTGCAACCAGTGCTGTGCCGGCCTCCACGATGTCCCTGCCGCCCTGCACAATGTGAAAAAGCTCTTCATCCTCCACCATGTTGCTCAATCCGTCAGTGCACATCAATATGATGTCCCCCCGTTTCAGGCGGTGCTCATAAAAGTCCACTTCCACGCCCTCTTTTGCCCCGATTGCCCGGGTAATGATATTCTTATCCGGATGATGCTTTGCCTCCTCCGGCTTAATGCCCCCGAGACGTACCATTTCCTCCACCAGAGAATGGTCTTTGGTAAGCTGGGTAATCCCCTGATTAATCAGATACAGACGGCTGTCCCCCACATTTGCAAAATACATCATCTGCCGGACAATCGTCGCTGCCACTATGGTCGTCCCCATCCCTTTGAGATGTGTATCCTCCGATGCCTTTTTGATAATCTCTTTGTTCGCTTTCTTAATCGCAGACACAAGTGCTTTCTCCACATCCGTCTCGTCGGTTTGTTTCAACTCCTGCTTCACAACCTCGACCGTATACTTAGATGCAAAATCTCCTGCCTGATGTCCTCCCATACCGTCTGCCACCACAAATAAATTCGGCAATGTTCCCAGCGGGGTATCCGATGTATACACATAATCCTGATTCACTTGTCTTACCATTCCCACATCAGTGATTGAAAACGTCTTCATAAAAATCTCCTTCATTCTATGTAACGCCGTCTAAGCTGTCCGCATGCACCATCAATGTCAGCGCCCATTTCTCTTCTTATAGTAACATTTATTCCGTTTTTTTCAAGTTTATTTTTGAAATTCATCGCATTTTTCCGGCTCGGCTGTTCAAAATCACGTTCTTTGACCGGATTGACCGGAATCAAATTAATATGACAGTTGCGCGGTCTGGCGATTGCCGTCAGTTCCCTCGCATCCTCATCGCTGTCATTGACACCGTCTATCAAACTATATTCAAACGTAATACGACGCCCTGTCCTGTCAAAATATTCGTCGCAGGCATCAAGCACCTCCGGCAACGTATAACGGTTTGCCACCGGCATCAATTCTTTTCGTTTCTCCTGTGTAGAGCCATGCAGGGAAAGTGCCAGCGTGATCTGTAAATTTTCCTCCGCCAATTCTTTGATTCTGGGAACAATTCCGCAGGTCGATACAGTGACATTTCTCTGGCTGATATGAAGTCCGTGCTCATCCGTCAGCATGCGAATGAATTTGACAAAATTATCATAATTGTCGAGCGGTTCTCCCGTACCCATCACCACCACATGGGAGATACGTTCACCGATAATCTTCTGAATCCGGTAAATCTGTGCGAGCATCTCAGAAGGAGCCAGATTGCGCGCCAGTCCGTCCAGTGTGGAGGCACAAAACCGACAGCCCATCCTACAACCAACCTGCGAAGAGATGCAGACGGAATTGCCATGCTTATAACGCATCAGCACACTCTCCACCATATTGCCGTCATGCAGGCAAAATAAAAATTTGTTGGTTCCGTCCAGTTTTGACTGTTGGCGCTCGACAGGAGAGACCGTACAGATATCAAACTCTTCTGCCAGCTTTTCTCGTAACGCTTTGGACAAATTACTCATTTGTGAAAAATCATCCACAAGTTTGACATGCAGCCATTCATAAATCTGTTTTGCCCGGAACGCTTTCTCACCGATTTTCTCCATCTCTTCCTGTAATTCTTCGTATGTATAAGAAAGAATATCTTTTTTCATTCCATTTGTTCCTTTTTTATACCGTTCATTCTTTTTTATTTTTCCCGCTTTCCGCTTTTTTCTGAAAAGCAGCAATAAAAAAACCGTCGCTCTGATGTACGCCCGGCAGCAACTGCAGGCAGCCCCTGTTTTGCACGTCACCTTTCAATTCTTCCGGAAGAGACTCACGGATATCCATCAGGGAGAATGCCGGAAAATGTTCCAAAAACCAATCTACATTTTCCATATTTTCCGCCGCATGAATCGTGCAGGTACTGTACAAAAGTTTCCCTCCCGGCTTTACATAGCACTGTACTGTCTGCAGAATCTGTCTCTGCAATTCTGCCAGTTTTTGTGCATTTTCCAACGTCGCTTTGTATTTTAAATCCGTCTTTCTGCCCAATACCCCCAGACCGGAACAAGGCAGGTCAGCCAATAGGATATCTGCTGTTTCTTTCGCAGATTCATCCAATTCCAGAGCGTCCCACACGACTGCCTCTATATTTTGAAATCCCGACCGCAATATATTATCTTCGATCAGCTCCACTTTATAAGAAGACAAATCGCGCGCCTGTACTCTGCCTGTTCCATTCAGTTTTTCAGCTATATGAAGGCTCTTCCCACCGGGAGCGGCACACACATCCATTACCGTGTCTCCTTCTTTGGGCGATGCAATTTCCCCCACCAGCATAGAACTCACATCCTGTACATAAAAGTCTCCGTTTTGGAAACTGTCAAGGTCTGCAAGATAATCGTAACCGGAGATAGTAAACGCATATGGCAAATATGGATGCTGCTGTACAACTGCCCCTTCCCGCGTCAATTTCCGCACCAATTCCTCCGGCGCATTATGTTGCAGATTACAGCGGACAGTAAGAGGTGTTTCTGCCTGAAATGCTGCCAGCATTCGTTCTACCGTCGCGCCGTCATAAGACTGAAGCCACAGTTTTAGTATCCACTCCGGCATAGAATAACGAACAGAAAGTCGCTGCAGTTCTTCCTGCGGATATTTGACATTGTCCAGATTACGTGCCACATTGCGCAGCACTCCGTTTACAAAGCCTTTCAGGTTGACAAACCCTTTTCTCACCGCCAGTTTGACGGCCTCATTACAGACCGCCGAATCCGGTACGGTATCCATATATTTCAACTGGTACACCGCACTGCGTAAAATGTTGCGAATGACCGGTTTCATTTTCCTGACTTTCACCTTGGAGAACTGATCTAATATATAATCCAACTCCAGCATATGTTCCAGCGTACCTTCACTCACCCGGGTGATAAAGGCCCGCTCCTTCTTATCCATATACTGGTATTTGGAAAGTACCTCACGCAGTACGATATGGCTGTACATCCCCTTCTCAGACACTTCCATGAGAATATCCAGCACCAGTTCCCTCTCATTTACCGCTTTATTCATCTCGTCCTCTCCCTGTCTTTCTGGAGACAATCGCCAGTATACGTATGAACTGCAAAACAGAGCTGATTGTTCCCGCCACATACGTCATGGCTGCGGCGCTCAATACTTTTTTCGTGTCTTTTATATCTTCTCCGTAAAGAATCCCATCGGATTCCAAAATTTTCAAAGCCCGCCCGGAGGCATTGAACTCGACAGGCAATGTAACCAGCTGAAACAATACTGCCGCTGAAAACATAATAATTCCCAAATGAAGGAGAATGTTTCCCCAATCCGGCAGGCTGTCGGTCATGAGAAATCCCAGTAAAATCAGTGGCCATGAAATCTGTGAGCCAAAATTGACCACCGGAACCAGTGCCCCTCGAATGGTAAGCGGCACATATCCCGTCTCATGCTGCAGGACATGACCGCACTCATGTGCCGCCACGCCAATTGCCGCCACAGAGGCTGAATCATAGACCGCATCGGACAGATTGACCGTCTGGCTGCGCGGGTCATAGTGATCTGTCAGGTTTCCCGCCACTCTGCGCACAGTCACTCCCTGCACACCATTTCTGCGCAAAATCCGCTCCGCCACTTCTCTCCCGGTCATCCCCGTACGGCTTCGTACCCGGGAATACTTTTGATAGGTACTTTTTACACGGGCTGATGCCAGCATCGAAAGCACCACTCCGATTACAATCAAGATATAAGTCGGATCCATATAATAATAAAACGGCATCTTATTCCTCCATTCTTTTACACGATGAATTTCTGTCTTCTTATCGGGCAACCGTGCGCAGCACAGTTCCTTCCGTCAATGCATAACCGCGCAAGAACGCTCCTGCTTCCATCCGTTTTTTGCCCGGAATCTGCAATTCTTTTACTCTCAAAAATCCTTCCCCGGTCTGTACCAGAAAACTGTCCTTCTCCACACATACAACCGTTCCCGGCTGTGCCGCTTCGGCAAGCTCTCTTTCCTTCGCTTTGGCATCCTCTGCGCAGTCTGTCTCAGTGACTGCCTGTGCCTCCCAGATTTTCATCACCTGTCCATCCCAGTCAGTATATGCACTTGGCCAGGAATTTAATCCCCTCACCAGTCGTTCAATTTCCACAGCCGGTCTCGCCCAGTCGATATTTCCCATCTCTTTGGTCAGCATCTTCGCATAAGGAGTCGGGCTCTCGCCTTGTTTCTGTGCCCGGATACTTCCTGTCTCAATTTCTCTCAGCGTCTGGACACAAAGCGAGGCACCCGCTGCCGCCAGCTTATCATGAAGGCTTTCTCCTGTCTCCTGTGCAGTAATTGACACTTCGGTTTTGAGCAGCATATCACCGGTGTCTAATCCCTCATCCATCTGCATGGTCGTCACACCGGTCACTTTCTCGCCATTAAGAATCGCCCACTGAATCGGTGCCGCACCGCGGTATTTCGGCAAAAGTGACGCGTGTACATTGATACAGCCATATGGTGTCATCTGCAGAATCTCCTTCGGCAGAATCTGTCCGAACGCTATCACGACAATGACATCTGCCTGATAACGTTTCAGCGTTTCCACACATTCCGGTTCCCTGATTCTTTTCGGCTGGAACACTTCTATACCATGACGCAGTGCGGCCTCTTTGACGGGGGTAAACTGCCATTTTCCGCCGCGTCCTTTTGGTTTGTCAGGCTGGGTCACAACCAGACATACTTCATGTCCTGCTTCAATCAACGCCTCCAATGTTCCTACGGAAAAATCCGGGGTTCCCATAAAAATAATTCGCATGCTCGGTTCACTCCTTTTTTAGTGCCACGCTTTTTATATCTCACGTTTTATATTTCACGCGTTTGTGCCTCACACTTCTTCCTCATACTCTTCCATCGTATCCTCATCGTATACAACCTCGCGCAGACCACCTTCCACTTTATCCACATACATGATACCTTTCAGGTGGTCAATTTCGTGACATAATGCACGTGCCAGAAGCTCTTCTCCCTCAATTTCAATCTCCTCCATATCTTCATTGAGGCAGCGTACCCTGACATAATTGGGTCTTGTCACGGTTCCGACCTTGCCCGGTACACTTAGACATCCTTCATCTCCGGTCTGCTCACCGGAGCTTTCTATAATCTCCGGATTAATCAACACAAACGGGCCGTCTCCGATATCCACTACCACGATCTGTTTGAGGATGCCAACCTGCGGTGCTGCCAGACCGACGCCTTCCTCTTCATACATAGTATCCAGCATATCATTAATCAAGATCCTTGTACGCAGTGTCATCTTGGTCACCGGTTTGCTCTGTTTTCTTAAAATATCATCTCCTATTTCACGAACTTGTCTGATTGCCATTTTCTTTGTCTCCTTCTATACAATTATTAGAATATCTTCATCGGATTAAAATCAAATTGAATCCGCATCCGGTCAAATCCACTGTTTAATTCAATATATTGCTCCAGTCGATTTTTCACAAATATCAGTGTATCATATTTTTTGGTTTTCAGGTAGAGGACTTTTCGATAAATATCATTGATTTTTCTGATTCCCGGACTTGCCGGGCCAATAACTTCGATTTCTTCGCCTCTGCATACTCTGAGTGCATACTCTTTCAAATAATGGCAGCCCTTTTCCAGATGTGCTTCATCCTCACAGCTTACAAGCACTGCCAGCAGATTTTCGGCAGGAGGATAGCCCATCAGCTGCCGATAACGGATTTCTTCTTCATAGAATGCAGCATAGTCCTGCGATGCCGCCGTCTCCACGGCATAGTGCTGCGGACTGTAAGTCTGAATCACCGCCTCGCCGGGTTTGCTGCCCCGTCCCGCGCGCCCGACCGCCTGAGTGAGAAGCTGAAAAGTACGCTCTCCCGCACGATAATCGTCGCTATAAAGTGACATATCCGCCGCCAGTATCCCAACCAGCGTTACATTTGGGAAATCATGTCCTTTGACAATCATCTGGGTGCCTACCAGCACATCGGCCTCCTCATTGGCAAATGCTGCCAGGATTTTTTCATGTCCGTCCTTCTCCCGGGTGGTGTCCATATCCATTCTAAGCACCCTCACCCCCGGAAACTGCATTTTCACAATTTCTTCAATCTGCTGCGTTCCCGCCCGGAATTCTCCGATATGACGAGAACCGCATTCCGGACAGACTGCCGGTTTTGGCTCTTCATAACCGCAATAATGGCACACCATCCTGCCTCCCCGGTGGAAAGACAAGGAGACATCACAGTGCGGACATTTCACGACATGACCACATTCCCGGCATGAAATAAAACCAGCGTATCCACGGCGGTTTAAAAACAGCATGATCTGCTCTTTTTTCTGCAGACGATCCTCCATCAATTCTGTCAGTTTGCCGCTCAAAATCGAGCGGTTGCCGTTTTTTAACTCCTCACGTAAATCAACCACATGCACCTGTGCCATCTTCTGCCGTCCGGTACGGTTTTTGAGCTCCAAAAGCGTATATTCTCCCTGCTTAGCCCGATACATTGCCTCCAATGATGGGGTCGCCGAACCGAGCACAACACTTGCATGTTCCATTTCCGCTCGGGCAATCGCCGTCTCCCGCGCATGATAACGAGGCACCTGCTCACTTTTATACGTATTTTCATGCTCCTCGTCTATCACAATCAACCCAAGATTGGGAAATGGGGTAAACAAGGCAGAACGCGGGCCTATCATCACATCAATTTCACCTTCCTTTGCCCGCATCATCTGGTCGTAACGCTCCCCCGCTGAAAGCCGGGAATGCATGATCGACACCCGCTCCCCAAAACAACGGTAAAAGCGCATCACGGTCTGAAAGGTAAGCGCAATCTCGGGAATCAGCACAATCGCCTGCCGCCCTTTCTCTGCCACCCGGCGGATCATCTCAATATAGACTTCCGTCTTCCCGCTCCCGGTTACCCCATGGAGCAGATAGGTTTTATACTGTTCTTTTTCATAGTCTTGCCAGAATGTCTCGATTGCAATCCGCTGTTCTTCCGTAAATGTGACGACACTTCCCTGTTTGCTGCCCGCGCCGCCGTTTTGGTGCACGGGATTGCGAAACATCCGCTCGGATTCCAATGCCAGCACGCCCTGCTCTTCCAGCGCCCGCACAACGCTGAGAGTAATGTTTAGTTTCTTATTGACCAATTCATAATCCAGCATAGAATCGTCCAAAAGCGCCGCCAAAAGCCTTGCCCGTGCACGCTGGTTCTTCTCCAGATAATGCTCCAGCTTTGCTTTTGCCTCTTCTTCCGTCAAAAGCAGACGGATCTTTTTACGTACCTTCTCCTGCTCTTTCTGCTTGATAGGCAGAACCGTTTTGAGTGCCTGAATCATCGTCCCGCCGTAATACTCTTTCATCCATGCAGCAAGCGCAGCCAGTTTTCCTTCGATAGCGATGCCCCTGCGGGAAATGTCCTCTATTTCCTTTACTTTCGACAAATCATAATCGCAAGTATCGGAAAAACCGATTACATATCCTTTTGTCCGGCGGTTTCCTTTCCCAAACGGCACAAAGACTTCCATCCCAATGCAAAGTTCCCCCTGTCTCTTATACACATCTCCGAGCCCACGAGACCGTACTAGATCT
>CALZPS010000035.1 GCA_945827765.1 uncultured Lachnospiraceae bacterium
ATCTAGTACGGTCTCGTGGGCTCGGAGATGTGTATAAGAGACAGGTTTATACCCTGCAATACAAATAAACACAATGCCGATAAATATTGCCATCACGCTCAAAAGAATCTGCGGCCAGTCCTGACGCAGACGATCCGCACAGATACTAAATTTGGAACCAACCAGAAATTCAACTTCTCTGTCGCGGAAACTCTCATATACCGGAATGATATTCACACGGATTTCTTTGCCTGCATCCTCCCTGTAAAGCGGTATCATTGTCCAGTTACTGCCAATGGTCTTGATAAACAGTTTCCCGGAGGGTTTCATGTTATACACAAGCTGTCCGTCTATGTAAACTTCCACATATTGATGGACAGTATAAAAGGAGAGATACGTGTCCCTTTCAAAGTCTTCATCAAGAGTAAACGTATATTCCTTGATTATTCCAATCGGGGCATCTTCATTTTCAACCTCACGGCATACATAGTTGTTGGCAGCCACAAAGCCGTCATCCGTCCTGCTCTGTTGTATCTCAATGTTGACAGTCACACCCAGAAACACTATAAGGCCAAACAGCATCACTCCTGCGGAAACGGTCAAAATAACAGACATTCTGGATAATATAGTCGTTGATTTAACTTCTCTATTGGAATCAGGCATAGCACCACCTGCTTTCTTTCTTGCAAAATATTTCAGCTTATCCATTCTCCTGTGTTCCTTCTCTTCCCTCTATGCATGAATTTCTCCAAAAGATACCTTCCCCGTTTCCACATCCTTCTCAAAGGAAACAGACCGCACCAGCACCGTACATAAACTTTGTAAAGCCAGCCGTCCATATTTACCTGTCTCTTTCCCCGATAAAATCCAGTCAGTACTCCCAGAATCTGATCTTCCGTAATTCCATACTCCTTCTGAATACAATTATCACCACACATCACATAAGAATCCGGCCGTACCTCCAGGACCCGGTGAAGAATATAATCCGACCCCCGTTTGTACAGCGGCACATCATATTTTTTCAATCTGCCTTCATACGGGCAAACAATAATTGTATCCTTTCGGTTCCGGAGCATGGGGTACATGCTGAATCCCGCCGTGGTACTGACAAATACACCTTCCTCCGAAAGGACATCCTCAATTTTTCTGCACTCACTCATTGTTTCAGAAATCCTGCTTTCTCCAGCTTTCCAATCAGCATCTTCATATCTGATACACACTTACTTTCCCTGTTTCAATATGAATCCTGTAATCACAGATCCGAATTGCCGCCGCTCTGTGCGTTACGATCAGACAGGTTTTATCTTTCAGAGAAGAAATATTTTCCAGCACTTTTGCCTCTGTCTCCTCATCAAGCGCACTGGTACTCTCATCCAGCAGTAAAATCGGTGCTTTGCTCAACAGCGCTCTTGCTATCGCTACCCGCTGCGCCTGTCCCTCAGACAACCCGATTCCACGCTCACCGATCACCGTATCCAGACCATCCTCCAGTTCTGCAATCAGATGATCGATACATGCAAGCCGGGCAGCCTGCCATATTTCTTCGTCCGTCACACCATCCGTAAACATCGCAAAATTCTCCCGGAGTGTACCCGAAAACAAAGTATTTCCTTGTGGCACATATGCAAACAGTGCTCTCGTTTTTCGTGATGCGGTTTCCTGTGCTGCCGGCCCGGAATCATTATTAAAACAGAAACACAGCCGGCCACTGCACGGTTGATATATTCCGAGCAGCAGCTGGAACAACGTGCTTTTTCCGCCGCCGGAAACACCCGTTACTGCCACAAAATCCCCCGGTCTGATGCTGCAATTCACATGCTCCAACACAGATTGCTCTCCTCTTCCGTAAGAAAAGTCCATATTCTCTATTCGAATCTCTGACAACTGTTCATATAATATGCTTTGCCCAACAGGCCCGCAATCCTCTTCCTCCGGGAGATCCAAAATTTCCTTCAGTCGTTCTGCAGAACTGATGGTGCTATATGTCTGGCCGGCAATCCCTGCCGCACTGGCTATCGGACCCTGAATCTGCCCAACCAGCTGAATCATCGCCGCCAGCATTCCATACGTCAGATGCCCCTGATAAATTCCCCAACACCCCCACAGCATGCAAAACAGCCAGCCCAGCTGAAATAGCAGATTGATTCCCGCACTGATATAAGAAGATAAAAAACCTTTTTTCAGCTGCATTTCCAGAAACATCTCCTGCCTCCGGGCCACCTGATGTTCCATTCTCACCTCAGAAACGGAAGCCTTCACAAGCTGCAGATTCTCCAGCGTTTCCTGCAAAACCGCATGCAGCCTGCCCTCACTTTCCTGCACCGCCTTATGCCTTGTTTTCATCGGATTTTTGAATACAACGAGCAGGAACATTCCAAGTCCCCCTCCCGCAACCAGGACAGCCACGAATTTCCAGTCCATTGAAATCAGAATAACTGCCGCACCGACAAAGCTGACTGCCATACTTACCAGTCTGGGTACAATATCCAGAATTCCGTTTCTGACCACACTGACATCCGAAAACATTCGATTTACCAATTCTCCGCTGTGATACCCATTGAGAGAGGCATATTGTTTCCTCAGCAGTTTCCGTAACAGTATGCCACGTATCTCTTTCAAAAGTACTTCGCCCGTTCTGACAGACAGCAGTCCGGACAACAAAGACGCGATCCGAACCAGCAGCAGTGTAATAATCATCACTATCGCATAAAACCACATTTGACTGCTCATATGCGCAGTCGCCCCGTCAATTATCCCCTTTGTCGCAACCGTAATTACAAGCGAGCCACCGGATACAATCAGATTCAGGATACAGATCCAGAAGACAGACCAGTGGTTTCCTTCTGACCACCGCCAGATATCTGCGAGCGCAGGACTTTTTAACATCCGAATAATTTTCTCTTTATACATAAATCCTCAATACTTACTTTTCTGAAAATTGTAACTTCAAAGCCATCGAAATGAACCATTGCCTAAGGGAATTATAAGCAAAATCGATTGATTTGGCAACTATGAATTTTTTGTACTGTTCATCGCCAAAAAAACAGACAGCCGGCATCTATTTTTGTTTCCAGTTCCTCAAAGGATTTCAGACCGCTCAGGGCATCATAGGCAGCCACACAAGATGCTCCGGTTGCTGTCGAAAGCTGCAGTGCACGTTCCAAAGGATAACCTTTCAGCATTGCGGTGAGAAATGCTGCAATACTGGTGTCACCGGCGCCCGTTCCGGACAGTATTCTATCCGGAACATAGCTTTTCTCAAACCCTTCCTTATCTGCCCACTGACACGGATTCAATTCCAAACGGTTGCTTATTTTGCCAATCGTCCGCCTGTCTGCCGTCCGATAATACATTCCCGGCACTCCGCATTTAATCAAAAGAACCTTTGCTCCAAAAGCCATACATTGTGCAGCCAAAGGCTTTACATCTTTTTCGATATCCAGAATCTCGGTGATATCTCCTCCTGCCGCACGCTCCTGCCATTCATGAAACCGCTCTCTGTCAAGCATATAGCAGAGTTCTTCTACACTTGGAACAAAAACATCTGCCTCCCCCATTTGTATCAGCTTTCCGGGGGACAGGATTTCACTAAGGTGATTCACCTTTTTCTGCGGAAATACAGGTGTAATATACAGACAGATATGACCTGCTGCAATCACTTTTTTCTCCATTTTTTATTCTACTCCCATTAAGAGATTCATCACATACATCTCAAGTGCTTCAAAGTCTCTGTTCTCCACACATTTTTTCTGGAAATCATAATCAAATCTGTCAACCTTCTCTTCCAGTGCCTTAAAGATTTTCAGGCTGTTTTCCAGATGCTTATAGCTGTCTTCATCCTTTGTAGTACGCATTGCTTTTACGTCAAGTCCTACATATTCGCCGTGCTCTCCATATCCGTTTTCTTTCAGGACCTTTACCTGATTGAAAGCAGAGCGAAGATTTTCTACACCGAAAGATTTGTCCTGATCGTAACGAATACCATTCTGGTCATTCAGATGTACTGTCATCAGCTTGCCCATGGCCAGTGCAAATCCAATTTCGGGAAAGAAAACGGGTATGAACTTCAGTGCGCCTCGTATCTGAATCAAATATTTTATCATATTGTAAGAACCTGCCCTTATCGTCTTCTGTCAGAATCAGTTTTTCCATAATCAGCTTCCGGTTCAGCAAAAATCGCTGCTGACCACCCAGGAGTTTCTGTCTGATGCAAGTGCTCTGATGATTCTCTGCCAGAAATATCGCCGTTAGACGGAGTATTTGCTCCTCACTTTGCCGGATTCACATGAACCATAATATGTTTCACCTTCGGAAAATTCCGTTCAATGTCATTATGAACAGTTTCTGCAATAGTATGTGCTTCCTGCAATGTGTATGATGCATCTGCCTGAATTTCCACATCCACATATATTTTATTGCCAAAGATGCGTGTTTGAAGCAAATCTATGCCCATCACATTCTCGTTCTTCATGACGCAATCATAAATCTGCTTTTCTGTTTCTTCATCGCAGGAATGATCAACCATCTTATCCATCGCATCCTTAAAAATGTCAAAAGCAGCTTTTACAATAAACACGAAAATAACCAGACTGGCAATAGAATCCATGACAGGAAAGCCCAGTCTTGCACCTCCGATTCCTATCAAGGCTCCTATTGAAGAAAATGCATCCGAACGATGATGCCACGCATCTGCCATTAATGCGCTGGAATCAATTTTCTTTGCATAGTATCTTGTATACCAATACATTCCTTCCTTACTGACAATTGATACGATTGCCGCAATCAATGCTAATATTCCCGGCACCTGTAAGCCGCTGTAATTACCATTAATAATATTTTTTAATGCGTCCATACCAATTCCGAGACCCGTGATAAAAAGAACGACCGCCAGAATAATTGCCGCCACACATTCCAAACGTTCATGTCCATAAGGATGCTCTTTATCAGGCTCTTTTGATGCCAGCTTAATCCCAATAATAACCACGAAAGTACTGAATACATCAGATGCCGAATGGATGGCATCACTAATCATCGCATTGGAATGTGCTATAATTCCTGCAAGAAGTTTAAGCACAGACAGCACTACATTTCCAATAATTGTAATGAATGATACCCTGTTTGCCACTTTCTGAAAATCAGTTTCTGCAATATTGCTCTTCGTTGTTATTGTCTTGTTTTTATCCATATCAGTTACCTCCATTTTTCAAGATAGCTCTATGGCACTAAATATGTGTGGGAGTTTTTAACGAATTGGTTTTGATAAAAAAACACCCACGAATCAGTATTAGCAACTACTGTCCCGTGGATGAAGATATTCCACTGTCACTCATGTGACCCGACTCCATGACATTCTGTCACGGTCTGCTCAGTTTGTACTGTAGATTTATATGCAGTGCAAAGAGTTCTTGTAGAGTATCATATGTATCAATGCTTGTCAAGGTTAAAAAATGAGTCATCCTTCTAAAATTAATTCTCTCACCTATAATCTCCCGCTACGGCTCCGATGCAAAACAGCTATACTAGTCAGTTCAGATTTCCAAGGAACTCCTTTGCAGCCTCTCTCATCTGCTCCACCACTTCATCCGGTCCGACAACCCTCACATCCTTACCCAGACTAAAAATCCAGCCATAGAACTGCGGGCTGACGTTCACATCCACATGAAGTTCGCTGTGTTCCTCATCAATCGGGCGAAAGGAAATGTCCTTTCCAAATCTGTCAATGAAGACACCGCACATATAGTTGGAAAATAGAATTTTTACCTTCGTCTTCTGACCTTGATACATTCCGAAGGTCGCCTTAGAATACTCTGCCATATCGAAGTTTTTGAATTCTTCCTTACCGTCACGTTTCTCATCTTCTATGGAGATTCGCATCATCTTATCTACGCGGTAATGTTTAATCTTTTGATCCAAACCATCAAAGGCTACCATGTAATAATTCTCGTCGTCCCATGTGAGCGCCCAGGGACTGGCCACAAACCAATCACCATTATGTCTTGGGACAAGCTTTTTGCTGATGTCCCATTTAAAATATTTGAATCGAATCTTCTTGTTCTGATTGATTGCAGTATGAATAAAATCAACGTTGTAATACACGGACTCATTCATAGTCTTCACCCGATCATTGATATACACTTGACGCTGTAACTGCTTAGCCTGATGCTCGCTCACAAAGCACTTGATCTTTGTAATCAGCTCGCGGGATTTTGTCTGAGTGATAAACTTGGAAGACTGTATCGCATCGATGAGAAGCTTCACCTCTGCAAGTTCAAACTCTCTTGCGCCCACGTGGTAATAGGTTTCTCGTCCAATTTGTTCCTTGATGATTTCTATTCCCAGCTTATCCGTCATATCTGCAAAATCAGAATAAATACTTTTTCTTTCTGCAGTAACATCATACTTCTCAAGTTCTTCGATAATCTGTGGCATTGTTAGTGCATGCTCATCATCTGTCTTGGCAAGCATGATTTTGGTAAGGTAACTTAGTTTTAGTTTTTGATTGCTTCCTTTAGACATTAGTCCACCTCCATGTATCCCCAAAGCCATTACTTCAGGCTCAATTACTATACCGATATTGTACCACAGATGGACATTTTATTGGACAGTTTTTTTGTGGGACACATGATGTACCATTGGGGACAGGTTCATTGGTGCCATTGGGGACAGGTTCATTGACTCGCAGAGACTCTCATATGGTTTCATAAAAATAGTAAAAGTGCATAAATAAAATTTAGAAATACTCGAAAAATGTACAAAATAACGAAAAGCAATTGACACAAAGGACAGTATCGTATAAAATTAAATTTATGATTAGCTGTGGCGTATCCTTAGGGTTGTGGATCATAAGGGAGGTATTAGGATGAGGAAGAGCAAAATGGTTTTAAAGAACAGGATTATCGGGTTATTGGTAGTATGTGTACTGCTGCTAGGGCTTTCTGCCACAGCTGTGGCAGGCAATGAGACAGTTGATGCAGTCAACTTTACGTTATATGCCTATCAGGGAGACTGGGAGAGTGACCCTGTAGCCAGAGCTACAAACAACAATACATTTTATATGGGAATTTACACGATGAGCAGAGATGGTGTGAAGGCTCGTGTTTGGACGGAATCACTGTTGGGTACAAATTTTTCAGACCCATATGGGAATACCGTTGGAGCGGCAGAAGGGAAGTATTACAATTATGATACGAAACCGAGTATCGGAACAAATGTAGTACTGAACATGGATGCTTCGATTTACTTATCATACAGTGTGACAGGTGTAGGGTTGTGGAGTCCATATTGATGTATTAATATGCTATTGGTGAATTTGGTTCACATTTTAAGAGATGTGTAGCATAAAGGGAAGGCTGTAGCGGTCAAATATTCTCGAATACGCTACAGTCTTTTTCACAGGAGGAGGAACGCATGAATTATTTCATTACTGATATAAAAAGCATGGTACGGAGTACATCTTTTCAACTTCTTTTTTTTGTGTCTGCTGTTGTGATGATTTTGGATCCTATTACAATGTACTTTGTGCTGGGAAACTCCAAAGGATATTTTGAAGAGCTCGGAACAAACTTTTACCGTCACTGGATTTTGATGAACTATAGTTGGGGAAATCGTTTGTTTTGTAGTTTATTTTTTGCAATTCCGTGTATTTTGCCTGGATTGGTTTATTATCATGAACAAAAATCTTCTGTCAGGGATTTGTTGGTTACGCGAGGAACATGGAAACAATATTTTTTGTCCAAGGTTTTTGCACAGATACTGACAGCTTTTTTTACATTGCTACTGTTGTTTGTAATCAATGGGATAGTAACGGGAATCTTCTTTCCGGTCAATGGTCCTTTGATTATGGATCAGGTGGACATTACCCCAATCAAAGAAAGCTTTGCGTATTCCTTGTTTGTAAAAAGTCCGATGCTAGTAGTTTTGATCTATTGGTTTCTGGTGGCGGCGGCGCTGGCACTGCTTTCGTTAAATACAATGGCGATTCTATCCGTTATCCATTTTAAAAATATTTATCTTACGTTGCTAGTGCCATTTGTCGTATATACGCTTGGAGATATGCTGATAAGCAAGTACATAGATTGGAAATATTCTCTGCTGATTATGATGCAGCCGAGTGCAACATGGGGCGTGACGGATCTTTATACAAGTTGGAGCAACTGGGGTGTTATATTCGGCGTACTGATTTTGGCGGATGTTGTTCTGCTTTTGATAGGATACCGGAAAGGCAAAGAAAGCATATGATTGATTCAAGGGAAAAGAAATATTGGTTTTGTGGTATTATTATATACCACAGTGTCATAATTTTTACATTTTGTATCATGAATGATTCAGCCGCGGAATTATTTTTTAAAATTACAGACGCAAAAACGCATGTGATGTTGTTTGCATTTCCATATCAGTTGTTATTGGCACTTGGTGATAAATATATGACGATTCCGATGGTGATCCGGTTTGGCAGTCGGGAAAAAATCTGGGAAGAGCGCGTGAAAACAGCATATATATGGGGCGGTATCTATATGGGTATCTGGCTTGTATTCCTTTTTGTTGCTTGTACGTTACGTCCTGGATATCTGCAGGATTTTCCGGTGGAAACAGCGATTTCCCGAGTGCTGCATCTGTTCTGCAATATTTTAATTCTTTGCAGTTTATCTCTGATTTTTCGCATGTCTGGGAATGTAAAACTGGCAAAAGGGGCATATCCGCTTGCCCTTTTGGCACTGTGCGCGGAAACGCTCGGACTGGAAAGATGGATTAAGGCAAGCACAAATATTGAACTAAACCTACTATTTAATTGGGCATATCATTTAAATTTTGACAGCCTTATCATACAAATTATTTTAATCTGTGTGATGTTGTTACTGCTACGTAGGCTCTGTATGCGGGAGGATTTGTTATGAGGCTGTTGATAAAAAATGTGTTCTATAAGTTTATTCTCATATGGATTGGGAGTTTTGTACTCTTGTCCTATATGATTGAGCAGCCTTTTCTGGAAAATGGAGACTGGCTGCGCTTATTATTTGGCGGTGTGAAGATGGGCACTGCTTCCATAATCATGGTATATATGTGTTCAATGGCATTGCTACAGTATCTGCATCTGGACACTACACTGTTATGCACAAAAGAAGAAGGCGTATTATTGTCCCGTTTAAAGAGCCGCAAAAAGTTGTTTTGGCATTCGGTGCGAAGTATATGCATATTAAATGTACTATTTTGTATTTGCGTTGCAACAGCGGGGATAGTGGCAATGGCTCTGGCTGAAAAGACAGGATGGAATGAAAACCTGATTTTGTTTTCAGAAATGATGGAAATCATTGTGCGTGGTTTTCTGTTTTGTGTATTGTTTGCAGTTGTTCAGGCGATTATACTGACTTATGTGGATGAGGCAAAGGCATTTTTAATTATGACAGGAATCTGTGCCGTCTTGGTGATATGTTCAAAAATTAAACTTGCATTTTTGATATTGCCTGCACCATTTAAACTTGAAGGAGCACTTACAAATGTCGCAGTTTCCGTATGTATCATGTATATTATAATCGCAATGGTAATATTCAGAAAAAGGTTATTAAGCAGAGATATCGGAATTGACAGGAGGTAGAATATGAAAATCAAGATACACCATGTGACAAAGACAATCAAGGATAATATGATATTGGACGACATTAATCTGGAGATGGAGAGTGGGAACATTTATGGTTTTGTAGGAATTAACGGTAGTGGGAAGACGATGTTGATGCGCATGATTGCAGGACTAATCCGACCTACAGAAGGAACCGTTTCCGTTGACGGAAAGGAATTGCATAAGGAGATTTCATTTCCACCGGATATGGGTCTCATTATCGAGAAACCGGAGCTTTTAGGTCACCTGAACGGTCTGGAGAACCTGAAACTACTGGCCGGAATCAAAAAGAAAGTGACAGAAGGGCAAATGAAAGGTTTTCTGGAGCAGTTTGGGCTGGATCCAAATGACAAACGCCCACTTCGGAAGTATTCTCTGGGAATGAAACAAAAAATCGGAATCATTCAGGCAATTATGGAAGACCCGCAATTGTTGATTATGGACGAGCCTTTTAACGCCTTGGACGAGGGTACGGTCGAGATGCTTAGAAATTTGTTTATCGAATACAAGCAACAGGGGAAACTGATTATCATGACATCTCATCATTCAGAAGATATCGAGTTATTATGCGATGAGACCGTATATATGCAGGATGGGAAAATTAAAAAGAAAACGTTAAAAGATGTAGAGATACAGCGTGATGCTTAAAACCAAAACATTTACATCGGAAGAAAAAGAGCATTCTGTCCGTCGGCTGCTTTTCCATCGGTGTATTTGCGACCGGCGCAATCAGTTTAGGAATCATTTCTCTCGGGGCAATTGCAATCGGTGATTTCTCTA
>CALZPS010000036.1 GCA_945827765.1 uncultured Lachnospiraceae bacterium
GATGCGGCAGCGGTATTCTGGGAATGCTGGCATTAAAATTTGGTGCGGCTTATTCGGTGGGAACCGATCTGGATCCTTGCGCCATCACTGCCACACATGAAAATATGGAAGTAAACCAGATTTCCGATGACCAGTATGAAGTGATGATTGGAAATATTATCAATGACAAAGCGGTGCAGGATAAGGTGGGATACGAATCCTATGATATCGTGGTTGCCAATATTCTGGCGGAGGTTCTGGTAGAACTGACCCCGGTTATTGTAAATCAATTAAAACCGGGCGGGATTTATATCACCAGCGGAATCATTGACGATAAGGAACAGACTGTGGTAGAATGCGTGCAGAAGGCGGGACTGGAAGTACTGGAAGTGACTTATCAGGGCGAATGGGTATCCGTCACGGCAAAAAAGAGCAGGAGTTGAGCGATGAATCATTTTTTTGTGTCTCCGTCACAGGTGGGGAATGGACAAGTCATCATCGAGGGCAGTGATGTCAACCACATCAAAAATGTGCTGCGCATGAAAAGCGGAGAGTTGATGGAGGTCAGTGATGGTACCGGAAAACGTTATTTATGTGAACTGAAAGAGATGCAGTCAGACCGGATTTTGTTGGAAGTTGCAGATATATGGGCGGATGACGTGGAACTGGACGCTCACATTTATCTGTTTCAGGGACTTCCCAAAAGTGATAAAATGGAGCTGATTATTCAGAAGGCGGTGGAACTGGGTGCTTTTGAAATTATCCCGGTGACGACAAAGCGCGCGGTGGTCAAACTGGATGAGAAGAAAGCGGATAAAAAAGTGCTGCGATGGAATGCAATTGCCGAAGGGGCGGCGAAACAGTCCGGCCGCAGCATCATTCCGCAGGTGCGCAGTGTAATGAGTTTTCATCAGGCGCTTGAGTATGCAAAAGAGTTGGATGTCCGCCTGATTCCCTACGAGAAGGCGAAGGGAATGGCAGCGACAGAGCAGGCGTTAGAACAGGTGACACCGGGTAAATCAGTGGCTGTGTTTATTGGACCGGAAGGTGGTTTCGAAGAATCGGAGATCGAACAGGCGATGGAAAACGGCGTGATTCCCGTGTCTCTTGGCAGAAGAATTCTGCGCACGGAGACGGCAGGATTCACTGTTTTGTCGATTCTGATGTATCACTTGGAATGCCGCCGACATAAGGTATAAATAAGATAAAACATAGAAAAGGAACAAAGTTATGGAAGTTTATCTGGATAATTCCGCGACAACTGCCTGTTATCCACAGGTCGGGGAATTGGTTTATAAAGTGATGTGCCGAGACTATGGCAATCCGTCCTCCATGCACCGTAAAGGTGTGGAGGCAGAACACTATATTAAGAGATCCAAAGAGCAGCTGGCAAAAATACTGAAGGTCAAAGAAAAAGAAATTGTATTTACGTCGGGCGGTACCGAGAGTGATAATCTGGCGTTGATTGGTGCGGCGAGGGCAAATCGCCGCAGAGGAAATCATCTGATTACTTCGATGATTGAACATCCGGCTATTTTAAATACAATGCGTCATCTGGAAGAAGACGAGGGTTTCCGCGTCACGTATCTCCCGGTGGATTCTTTCGGCAGAATTAAGTTGACAGCATTAAAAGAGGCACTCTGTGAAGAAACGATACTGGTTTCTGTCATGTACGTGAACAATGAGGTCGGTGCGGTGCAGCCGATTGAAGAGGCGGCAAAAATCGTGAAGGCATACAATCCGCAGATTTTGTTTCACACAGATGCGGTACAGGGATTTGGAAAATATCATATTTATCCGAAACGACAGGGAATCGATATGCTCTCTGCCAGCGGTCACAAAATCCATGGACCGAAAGGAGTAGGTTTTCTTTATCTGAACGAGAAAGTGAAAATCCAACCCATCCTATTTGGCGGGGAGCAGCAGAAAAATATTCGTTCCGGTACGGAAAATGTGCCGGGAATTGCCGGACTTGGTCTGGCTGCGGAGATGATTTACCACGATTTGGATGTCAAAGTGGCATTGATGCGTGATTTGAAATCGTATTTTCTGGCGGGCATTTCTAAACTGGAGCACACGACCGTCCATGGTCTGACGGATGAAAACAGTGCGCCGCATATTATCAGTGTGGGGATCGCAGGCATTCGGAGTGAAGTGCTTCTTCACACACTGGAGGAAAAGGGGATTTATGTCTCATCAGGCTCTGCCTGCGCATCAAATCACCCGGCAATCAGCGGGGTGCTCAAGGGTATCGGAGCATCGAAAGAATACCTTGATGCCACGCTGCGTTTCAGTATGTCCGAGTTTACAACTCGGCAGGAAATTGACTATACGCTGGAAACGTTATATAATTGTGTTCCGATGCTGCGCAAATATACGAGACATTAGTATAGAAAGGGACGAAACGATGAAATTTCATTCATTTTTGATTAAATATGGAGAGATTGGTATTAAAGGGAAGAACCGCTATATGTTTGAGGATGCGCTGGTGCGCCAGATCCGCTTTGTCCTCAAGGATGTGGACGGCAGATTTTTCGTGCATAAATCCTATGGCAGAGTCTATGTGGATTGCGAGGGAGAGTACGATTATGAAGAGACGATAGAAGGGCTGAAAAAGGTGTTCGGTATTGTGGGCATCTGTCCTGTGGTTCGTCTGGAGGACAAAGGCTTTGAGGAACTGAAAAAAGAAGTTGTCGCCTATATGGATGAAATGTATGCAGACAAGAACCAGACGTTCAAAGTGGAGGCTCGCAGAAGTAAAAAGACGTATCCGCTGACATCGATGGAAATGAACTGCGAACTCGGAGGAGTGATTCTTGATGCATTTCCGCAGATGCGGGTCGATGTCCACAAGCCGGATATTCGTCTGAACGTGGAAGTGCGGGAGGAAATATATTTGTATTCGGAAATTATTCCGGGTCCCGGAGGAATGCCAATCGGCACGAACGGCAGCGCAATGCTTTTGCTGTCCGGCGGTATTGACAGTCCGGTTGCCGGATATATGGTATCGAAACGAGGAGTGGCTCTGGAGGCAACCTATTTCCACGCGCCTCCGTACACCAGCGAGCGGGCAAAAGAGAAGGTTGTGGATCTGGCAAAACTGGTGGCAAAGTATGCCGGACCAATCAGGCTGCATGTGGTGAATTTTACAGATATTCAGTTATATATTTATGAGAAATGCCCGCATGAGGAACTGACCATTATCATGCGCCGTTATATGATGAAGATTGCGGAACATTTTGCCAAAGAAGACGGTTGTCTGGGACTGATTACCGGGGAGAGTATCGGTCAGGTGGCAAGTCAGACGATGCAGAGTCTGGCGGTGACGAATGCGGTGTGCACATTGCCGGTGTATCGTCCTTTGATTGGCTTTGACAAGAAAGAAATTGTAGAAATTTCGGAAAAGATTGACACATACGAGACTTCCATCCTGCCCTTTGAGGACTGCTGCACGATTTTTGTGGCGAAACATCCGGTGACCAGACCGGTGCTGGAGAGAATCGAAAAATCAGAGCAAAATCTGCAGGAGAAGATTGATGAATTGATGCGCACGGCGATTGAGACGACTGAAATCATAGAGGTGCGATAGAGGTCAAAAGGGCTGCCTCACAAGAGACAGCCCTTTCATCAACAAAAGTAACAGATGAGATTTATTTGATGATATATGGAGCCAATGCTGCCATGATATCATCAAGCTCGCCTTCCGCATGGATGTTCAAATCAATCGGTTTGGATAAATCCAGACTGAAGATTCCCATGATAGATTTTGCATCTATGACATATCTTCCGGAAACTAAATCGAAATCATTGTCGTATTTTGTAATTTCATTTACAAATGCCTTTACTTTGTCGATTGAGTTTAAAGAAATCTGTACTGTTTTCATCATAATAATACCTCCTCGCTGCACAAAATGATGTGAGAACTTATTTCTCACGTACATTCTAAGTGATAGTGGGGCAAAAGTCAAGAAACAGTAGGGAAAAAATGGAATAAAAAGTCTGAACAAGTCTGAACTGTTACACAAAAAGTACTAGGAGAAATATTCGATGAAAAAAGCAGCATTGCATAATTTAGGATGTAAGGTAAATGCATACGAGACCGAGGCGATGCAGGAAATACTTGAAAATGCAGGATATGAAATCGTACCATTTGCGGAAATTGCCGACATTTATATCATCAATACCTGCACTGTGACAAACATCGCTGACAGAAAGTCGCGTCAGATGCTGCATCGGGCAAGAAAGCAAAACCCGGATGCCATCATCGTTGCGGCAGGATGTTATGCGCAGGCACAGGAAAATGAAAAGCATCCCATTGAGCCTTGTGTGGATATTGTGATTGGAAATAACAGAAAGAAAGATTTGCTGCAGATTCTGAAACAGTATGAATTGCAGCGTCAGAAAACAAAAGAGGTCATTGATATCAACCACACGAAAGAATACGAAACATTGCATCTGACCAAAACCGGGGAACATACGAGAGCCTATATTAAAGTACAGGATGGCTGCAACCAGTTTTGCTCCTATTGTATCATCCCGCTGGCGAGAGGACGTGTGCGCAGCCGCACGACGGAGGACGTGGTAAAAGAAGTGACTGCGCTGGCAGAAAACGGATATAAAGAGGTTGTACTGACGGGAATTCATCTGAGCTCATACGGCCTTGATTTGGAGCAGGGGCACAGCCTGTTGTCCCTGATTCTGGCAGTTCATAAAATAGAGGGGATTCAACGTATCCGCCTGGGGTCGCTGGAACCTCGTATCATCACGGAAGAGTTTGCCCGTACGATTGCAGCTCTGCCGAAAATATGTCCGCATTTTCACTTGTCTTTGCAAAGTGGCTGTGATGCGACGCTCAAAAGGATGAATCGCCGCTATACAAGCGAAGAATACTATGAGAAATGTGTACTCCTGCGGAAATACTTTGATCATCCTGCCTTGACTACGGATGTGATTGTTGGATTTCCGGGGGAAACGGAAGAAGAATTTGCCGCCTCAAAGGCATTTGTGAATAAGGTGGATTTTTACGAGACACATATTTTTAAATATTCCCGTCGCGAGGGAACAAAGGCGGCTGTCATGGATGGACAGGTGCCGGAGCCGGTAAAGACGAGACGCAGCAACGAGATGCTGGAGATGGGGATTGAAAAACAGCGAAAATATGAAGAGAGTTTTCTTGGTAAAGAGGTGGAAGTGCTGATAGAAGAGCCGGCCATGCTGGATGGAAGACAGGTGCAGAGCGGACATACGAGGGAATATCTGAAAGTTGTGCTGGAAGGAAATGAAAACAGACAAAATGAGTTGGTGAAACTGAGGCTGACAAAAGAGATGTTGAGATAAAAGCTACTTGAAATTTGCGGCATTCTATATTAGAATAGTAAATAGAGTGACTGGCAACTTAGGTTTTGACATGTAAGCACAAATGGAGGAAAAATAATGAGCGATTTAAGTAACACACAGTTCTTTCAGGTTGAGCCGGGACCGCAGATTTCCGCGAAGGATATTCTGGAAATCGTGTTCAAGGCTTTGAAAGAGAAAGGGTACAATCCGGTAAACCAGATTGTTGGTTATGTGATGTCCGGTGATCCGACATATGTGACCAGCTATAACGGGGCTCGCAGCTTGATTATGAAAGTTGAGCGGGATGAGCTGGTTGAAGAACTGTTAAAAGCGTATATTGAGAAAAATTCCTGGGAATAATATGCGATGAGAATCATGGGTTTAGATTATGGGACAAAGACAGTGGGTGTGGCAATCAGCGATGCCCTATGTTTGACTGCCCAGGGGATAGAGACAATTGAACGGAAAGAAGAGAACAAACTGCGGCGAACCTGTGCGCGGATCGAGGAATTGATTCGTGAGTATGGGGTGGAGCAGATTGTGCTGGGCTTTCCGAAACACATGAATAACGATGTGGGGGAACGTGCGGAAAAATCTTTGGAGTTTCAAAAGATGCTTGAGAGACGAACCGGTCTGGAGGTCGTAATGTGGGATGAAAGGCTGACCACCGTAGCGGCAGAACAGGTTTTGATGGAGAGCGGTATCAGGCGTGAAGACCGCAAGAAATATATTGACAAGATTGCAGCGGTATTTATTCTGCAGGGGTATCTGGATTCACTCGCAGTGCAGAAAAAGCAGATGGAATAGATGAGGACAATTCAATGGAAAAAATCAAATTTACCTTTGAAGACACGGACGAGACAGTAGATTTTTATGTACTCGAACAGACGAAAATCAATGGCTGTTCCTACATACTGGTGACAGATTCTGAGGAAGATGATGCCCAGTGTCTGATTTTGAAAGAAAACAGTGTGACAGATGATAAGGACAGTATCTATGATATTGTTGAGGATGATACCGAACTTCTGGCAGTCTCCAAGGTGTTTGAGGAATTGCTGGAAGATGTGGATATTGAATTGTAAAAGTGTGGCCGGAGAAAAGCAGTGATTTCCTGCCGCTTAGTTTTCGTGCATAATCAGTGGAGACAGGTGAGTTTTGAAAAAGTCACTGCTCATGTAAACCGGCTGGAATAGTTACAAAAAATTGAGATATGGAGGTGTCAGTTTTTTGAGAAAAGAGAATATTGGAAAGCTGCGTATTATCCCTCTGGGAGGATTAGAGCAGATAGGTATGAATATTACTGCCTTTGAATACGAAGACAGTATTATTGTGGTGGACTGTGGTCTGGCATTCCCGGAGGATGATATGCTGGGAATTGATTTGGTCATCCCGGATGTGACTTATCTGAAAGATAATATTAACAAAGTTAAAGGCTTTGTCATCACACACGGGCATGAGGATCATATCGGGGCTCTGCCGTATGTTTTGAAAGATATTAATGTACCCATTTATACGACAAAATTGACGATGGGCATCATTGAGAATAAATTAAAAGAGCATAATCTTCTGCGGACGACGCGCAGAAGAGTAGTCACACATGGACAATCTATCAATCTGGGTCAGTTCAGGATTGAATTTATCAAGACAAACCATAGTATACAGGATGCATCTGCGCTGGCCATCTATTCACCGGCGGGCATTGTGGTGCATACCGGTGACTTTAAAGTGGATTATACGCCGGTATTCGGAGATGCCATTGATTTGCAGCGTTTTGCGGAGCTGGGCAGAAAAGGTGTGCTGGCTCTGATGTCAGACAGTACCAATGCGGAGCGCAAAGGTTTCACCCAGTCAGAAAAGACAGTAGGTATCACATTTGACCATATTTTTGCGGAGCATCAGAATACCAGAATCATCATTGCTACATTTGCATCCAATGTCGACCGTGTGCAGCAGATTATTAATTCGGCGTACAAATATCGCCGCAAGGTGGTAGTAGAGGGGCGCAGTATGGTAAATATCATATCCACTGCCTCGGAGCTTGGATATTTGAATGTGCCGGAGAATACCTTGATTGAAATTGATGAGATGCGCAATTATCCGCCGGAGAAGATGGTGCTGATTACTACCGGCAGTCAGGGAGAGTCTATGGCAGCACTTTCCCGGATGGCGGCGGATGTGCACCGCAAGGTGACGATTGAGCCGAATGATACGATTATTTTCAGTTCTAATCCGATACCGGGTAATGAAAAATCAGTTTCCCGTGTCATCAATGAGCTGTCTGCAAAGGGAGCAAATGTCATTTTCCAGGATGCGCATGTATCGGGACATGCCTGTCAGGAAGAGCTGAAATTGATTTATTCTCTGGTGAAACCGAAGTATGCCATTCCGGTGCATGGGGAATACCGCCATCTGCGGGCAAATTCCGAAATTGCAATGTCCCTTGGCATTCCGAAGGAAAATGTATTCATCATCCAGTCCGGTGATGTGCTGGAACTGAGTGAAGAGAGCGCGAGGGTTGCGGACAAGGTACACACAGGAGCAATTCTGGTGGATGGTCTGGGTGTCGGTGATGTCGGCAATATTGTGCTGCGCGACAGACAGCATCTGGCAGAGGATGGTATCATTATCGTGGTGCTCACGCTGGAAAAAGGCACAAACCGTCTGTTGGCGGGACCGGATATTGTATCGAGAGGTTTTGTCTATGTGCGTGAATCGGAAAGCCTGATGGAAGAGGCCAGAAATGCCGTGTCGGAGAGTTTGGAGAGATGTCTTTCCGGGCGGTATGTGGACTGGAATAAAATCAAGCTGGCTATCCGCGATTCCATGAATGATTATATCTGGCGTAAGACGAAGAGAAGACCGATGATTATCCCGATTATTATGGATGTAGACCGGTGAGAGGGCAACTATGATAGTAGATGAACGGATTGTGACATTCATCAACTCCATGGAGACAGAAAACAGTGAAATATTGGAGACGATTGAGAGAGAGGCGCTTGCCGCAAAGGTGCCGATTATACGCAAGGAAATGCAGAGCTTTCTCAAGACACTCCTGATGATTTTGAAACCTATGCGCGTTCTGGAAGTTGGAACGGCCGTAGGTTTCTCAGCCATTTTGATGAGTGAATTGATACCGGCAGACGGCCGGATTACAACGATAGAAAATTATGAAAAGAGGATTCCTCTGGCAAAAGATAATTTCCGGCGGGCGGGGAAGGAAGAAGTTATCACCCTGCTGGAAGGAGATGCACTTGACATTCTGCCGACACTGACGGAAGAATATGATTTCATTTTTATGGATGCGGCGAAGGGACAGTATATCCATTTTCTGCCGCAGGTACTGCGGCTTTTGAAACGCGGAGGGGTGCTATTGTCGGATAATGTGATGCAGGATGGAACAGTGATAGAATCCCGCTTTGCGGTAGAGCGCAGAGACCGCACGATTCATGCCCGAATGAGAGAATATCTCTATGAGTTGAAACATCATGATCTTTTACAGACTTCGATTCTTCCTCTGGGGGACGGAGTGGCGTTGAGCGTGAAAAAAGGGTAAGGAAAGGCTAAAAAAGGTAAGAAGAGAAATGAAAAGACATCCTGAACTGCTGGTTCCGGCGAGCAGCTTAGAAGTATTGAAGACTGCGGTCGTGTTTGGCGCAGATGCGGTGTATATCGGCGGAGAGGCATTTGGGCTGCGGGCAAAAGCAAAAAATTTCTCCATGGAAGATATGCGCTCGGGCATCGCATTTGCCCATGAGCACGATGTGAAGGTTTATGTAACGGCAAATATTCTGGCGCACAATGCAGATTTGGAAGGAATACGGACTTATTTTGAAGAGTTGAGAGAGATTAAACCGGATGCCCTGATTATTGCAGATCCGGGAGTGTTTGAGATTGCCAAAGAAGTCTGCCCGGAGATAGAGCGCCATGTAAGTACACAGGCAAATAATACTAATTACGCAACGTACAATTTCTGGTATAGACAGGGCGCAAAGCGAGTGGTGTCCGCGCGTGAACTATCGATGCAGGAAATCGGGGAACTGCGGGCACATATTCCCGCGGATTTAGAGATTGAGACTTTTATTCATGGGGCAATGTGTATTTCCTACTCGGGGCGATGCCTTTTGAGTAATTATTTCACCGGCCGGGATGCCAATCAGGGAGCGTGTACGCATCCGTGTCGCTGGAAGTATGCGGTGGTAGAAGAGACGCGCCCGGGCGAGTACATGCCGGTCTATGAGAATGAGCGTGGAACTTATATATTCAATTCCAAAGATTTGTGTATGATTGAACACATTCCGGAATTGATCGATGCCGGTATTGACAGCCTGAAGATCGAGGGCCGCATGAAAACGGCACTTTACGTGGCGACGGTAGCGAGGACCTACCGCAGGGCATTGGATGATTACATGGAAAGCCCGCAGAAGTACCGGGCAAATATGCCGTGGTATCAGGAACAGATTTCCAACTGCACATACCGTCAGTTTACAACCGGATTTTTCTTTGGAAAACCGGACGAACATACACAGATATATGACAGCAACACCTATGTAAAGGAATATATTTATCTGGGAATCGTCGGTGGGGAAAAGGACGGATTATATCGGATAGAACAGCGCAACAAATTCTCGGTCGGGGATGAGATTGAAATCATGAAACCGGACGGGCGGGATGTGCCTGTCAAAGTTGGTCGTATCATCAATGAAGATGGGGAAGAGCAGGACAGCGCTCCGCATCCCAAACAGGTATTGTATGTGGATTTGCAGGGGCAGGCAGAAATCTATGATATTTTGCGGGTTCGGGCACCCGTGCAATGAGCGCGTTTGCCACGGTAGAATTGAGCGGCAAAATGGAATAAATTATTTTTTGAATGAGTGAACATAGAAACTGTCTCTTATACACATCTGACGCTGCCGACGATACTCCTTGTG
>CALZPS010000037.1 GCA_945827765.1 uncultured Lachnospiraceae bacterium
TGAGTATGTGGTGGGACAGGAGTATGCAAAGAAAGCCATGTCGGTGGCGGTTTACAACCACTACAAGCGCGTGGCGACCGACACGATGGATGATATCGAGATTGAGAAGTCCAATATGCTGATGATCGGACCGACCGGAAGCGGAAAAACCTTTTTGGTGAAGACGCTGGCAAGGCTTTTGGATGTGCCGCTGGCGATTACGGATGCGACCTCTCTGACCGAGGCGGGATATATCGGTGATGATATCGAAAGCGTGGTATCCAAGCTTTTGGCGGCGGCGGATAACGATGTGGAGCGTGCCGAGCAGGGGATTATTTTTATCGATGAGATTGACAAGATTGCGAAAAAACGCAATTCCAGTCAGCGTGATGTCAGCGGAGAATCCGTACAGCAGGGAATGCTCAAACTCTTAGAGGGCAGCGAGGTGGAAGTGCCGGTGGGTGCCAACAGCAAGAATGCGATGGTGCCGCTGACCACAGTCAATACGAAGAATATCCTGTTTATCTGCGGCGGTGCATTTCCGGATCTGGAGGAAATCATCAAAGAGCGGCTGACAAAAAAATCCTCGATGGGATTCAACGCCGAACTGAAAGATAAATATGATAAAGAGAAAAATATTTTAAGCAAAGTGACCGTGGAGGATTTGCGCAAGTTCGGTATGATACCGGAGTTTATCGGTCGTCTGCCAATCATCTTTACCTTGCAGGGACTGGATAAGGAGATGCTGGTGAAGATTCTGAAGGAGCCAAAGAATGCGATTCTCAAACAGTACCAGAAACTGCTGGCGCTTGACGAGGTGAATCTGCTTTTTGATGACAGTGCATTAGAGGCGATTGCCGAGAAGGCGATGGAAAAAGATACCGGAGCCAGAGCACTCCGGGCGATTATCGAGGAATTTATGCTGGATATTATGTATGAGATTCCGAAAGATGACAGCATCGGTCAGGTGACGATTACGAGAGCCTACATAGAAGGAACAGGCGGTCCGCTGATAGAGCTGAGGGGACAGTCGGTGCCGAGGCTGAATTGAAATCAGATTTTAATGATTAGCACTCTTTATTTTGGACAGCAGCTGTGAAAAGATAAGGAGTGCTAATACAAAGGATTGCGCTAATACAAAGAATTCTAAGTTGAAATTTTCAATCTCAGTAAAACATGTTATTCTATTTTTACAAATCAAACATTCTGGTAAATCAATGTTTCGGTTATGTCGAATCTATCTATGGCAGTCGCCAGAATATTTTCAGAGTTTGAATTGCATGAAATGTGTGAAAAATCCCACAAAGTTTTCGAGTGAATTGAATTTGTGTCAGGGGGGAATGCCTATGATTGTTTTCCTTTTATTTTAGACTGTTAAGCTGTTCAAAAATATGCTAAGATAAAGGAGAAGTGTATGGAAAAATACAAAGGAAATAAAAAAACAAATATTGTACCGTTAAAAGATTTAAACCTTACCAGTCGGTTTCTGTTTGATGAAGTGATGGAAGATCCACAGACGCATCAGGATGCATTATCTATTATCTTTGGAAAAGAGCTTCCTCTGCTGAAAAAAAATGAAACAGAAAAGGAATTGCGGGTATCGCCGCTCTTGCGTTCCGTGCGCATGGATGTTTTTTCCATGGATATGGATAAGAATATTTATAATACGGAAATGCAGGAACAGCAGAAAGCAGATTTAGCAAAGCGGAGTCGGTACTACCAGTCTCTGATAGATACCGGTTTGCTCGAGCCGGGAGTACCGAATTATAATCTGCTGAATAATTCCTATATCATCATGATTATGCCGTTTGATTTGTTTGGATTCAAGAAATACGTATATACATTTGAACCAAGGTGTAAAGAAGTACCGGGACTTGTGTTAAAGGATGGTGCGACACGCATTTTCCTCAATATCCATGGGGAGAATGATGAGGAAGTGCCGGAAGAATTGCGGGAGTTTCTGCATTATCTGGAACACACGACAGATCAGGTGGCAGAAATTTCCGGCAGTAAACGAATCAAAAGAATACATGACCGTGTTCGTAAGGTGAAACTCAATGAGGAAGTAGGTGTCAAATATATGCAGGCATGGGAAGAGAAGTATTACGAACGCGAAGAAGGACGCGAAGAAGGACGCAAAGTAAAATTAGTGGAACAAGTTTGTAAGAAGTTGAAAAAGAAATGTACAGTTTCTCAAATCGCAGATATGCTGGAAGAGAAAGAGGGTACGATACAAGCCATTTGTGACATTGCCCAAGCATTTGAGCCGGATTATGATGTGGACGAAATCATGGAGGCACTGCAAAAGACTGCGGGGAACTAGAACAGTCTCATAAAAGTTTGGAATTTAACCGTCGTTGCTTTATTCACGTGGCGGTACGTTTTGCCGCACCGCCAACGTCCGAAAAAGTGAAGGTTCCTATTACCCTTGGTGATGGCATTTTGTTGGCATTTTGTTCTGAAAAATAAATCTTGCTTTTTTATCCTGGCGTGCTATAATGAAATAGTCAGCAAACGGAAACTTAGCTCAGCTGGGATGAGCGTTCGCCTCACACGCGAGAGGTCACGGGTTCGAGCCCCGTAGTTTCCATAACAATAGGATTATCTGCGGAATGCGGGTATAAAAAGGCACATCGCAAGTATACTTGCAGATGTGCCTTTTTATCCGCGATTCCATAGGAATCTATAAATGACCGAGAAGGAGCAAAGCGGAATCGAGGTCATTTATAGAATTCCGCAGATAATCGGAGAGAGCGGAAAGCGGGAAATGACCGAGAAGGAGCAAAGCGGAATCCAGGTCAATTTGAAGGAAGGGAGAACATGATGAAGGCAGAAGAATTACGGGAGAAAAAGATTACCGTTATCGGCGCGGGAGGTGTCGGCGGTTATCTGGCAGGAATGCTTGGGCGTGTATATCCACATATGACGCTGGTTGCACGAGGAGCGCGCGGTCAGTCTGTCCGTGAACATGGTCTGGTACTGCACAGTGATTATCATGGGGAAATATGTGTGAGACCGGAGTCAGTGGCAAACTCAATCAGTGAACTAACGCCGCAGGATTACATTTTCCTATGTGTAAAAAATTATTCACTTGAGCAGGCGGCAGCCGAATTGAAAGACGTGATTGATGAGCATACGGTGGTAATACCGGTGATGAACGGTGCGGATGTCGGAGACCGTGTCCGTGAATTGCTGGGCGAAGGAATTGTGGTGGATTCATTGATTTACATCATTGCGTATGCCAACGATGATTTTTCCATTTCCCAACAGGGAGATATCGCAGATATCCGCATTGGTATTATGAATCCAGATGAAAAAGAAAAAAAGGCGATAGAAGAAGTTACTTCGATTCTTGAGAGTGCGGGTATTGACTTCGAGGCATCCGAAGACATTGAACGAGAAATCTGGCGAAAATATATCTTGAATTGCGCATATAATGTGGCGACTGCTTATTATGACAATACCATCGGAGAGCTGCGCGGAGATGCCTGCAAGGCGAAGGAATACGAACAGTTGGCATGGGAGGCGTACGAGGTGGCGGTGGCGAAAGGTGTACATGTCACCCGCGAACATATAGAGTATGTCATTGATCGCTTTCATTATGATTACAAGGATGAGGCAACCAGTTCCCTGCAGCGGGATATCCGTGACGGCAAGCCTACAGAACTGGATATCTTCGGAGGTTATCTGACGCGGGAGGCCAAAAAAATGGGTGTTGATGTACCGCTGTCGGAGAAAATGTATCGGGGACTTAAGGAAAAAGAGAGCGCAAGAAGCAGGACAAGGAAATTGTGAATTTTATGATATTGTGTTAAGCGGCAGAATAGTAATCAGTCTGGAGAGTGTGCTTCATGCGTTGGAAACTCTGGATCCGGAAGTAAAACTGGACGAGGAAATGAGGCAAAGGGCGAAACTTCCGCTGCAGAGAATGCTGGAACTGGCACAATAAAAGGCTGGAATACGCTGCTCTGAACAGTTACCATAAAGAAGGACAGGATTATCATTTTCTGGATGACTATGACCAGCTTAAAGATGTGTGAAAGAAAGGAGATAAGATAGCATGAAAGAACATATTTCAAGAGAAGAGGCATTTCAACTGCTGAAAACATACAATCAGGATCATTTTCACATTCAGCATGCGCTGACAGTGGAAGGGGTCATGAAATGGTATGCAAAGGAACTGGGTTACGGAGAAGATGAAGAGTTCTGGGGAGTCGTAGGACTGCTTCATGATATTGACTTTGAATTATATCCGGAGAAGCATTGCATGAAAGCACAGGAATTACTGAGAAATGCCGGTGCCGGTGAGGAGACTATCCATGCTGTGTGCAGCCATGGATATGAACTGACAGTAGATATAAAACCAGAACATGAGATGGAAAAGGTACTGTATGCGGTGGATGAACTGACTGGATTGATTGGTGCAGCCGCACTGATGCGCCCGTCAAAAAGCGTGCAGGATATGGAAGTGAAATCTGTAAAGAAAAAATATAAGAGTGCGAATTTCGCGGCCGGATGTTCCAGAGAAGTCATACAGAGAGGTGCTGACATGCTTGGATGGGAACTAAATGACCTGATTCAGAAAACAATCTATGCGATGCGTTCCTGTGAAGCAAAGATACAGGAAGAGATGGAGAAAATAGGAGCGTGACGGAAGAAGATGTATCCTTCGTTTTGAGATACACAACGCTATATCTCGAATAACATGGTTATTATGGCACAGGTGGGGCATTTGGAGGATAGAAAGAAAAGTTTTAATTCCTCACCGCTGAAAACATACCATTTTACTATTTTAGATAGCATTTAGATAGCATATTAAAAAGAGAGGAGACTGAATATGAAATTGGTAAGATACAAAGCCACAATCAATGATGTGATGACGGAGAGAGAAAAACAGAATCAGCGTATCGCTTACGAGGCTGCAGCCGAGAGTATTGTCTTATTAGAAAATGACGGAACCTTGCCGATTACACCGGGTAAGGTAGCACTTTATGGCGGCGGAGCAGCGATGACTGTCAAGGGCGGCACCGGAAGCGGGGAAGTAAATGAGCGTCACAGTGTGGGAATCGAAGAAGGTCTGGAAAATGCAGGATTTACCGTGACGACCAAGGCGTGGCTGGCAGACTGGCGGAAGAAATACGAGGATGGAAAAGCAGCACATGGAAAAGGGTATCTGAAAAAAATGCTTTCCATGGATTCTTCAGAGATGATTAATATTATGGCAAATCCATATCGTCTCCCGGCAGGAAGAAAGATTACGATAGAAGATGTGAAAAACAGTGATACAGACACTTGTATTTATGTGGTATCCAGACAGGCAGGGGAGTGTGCTGACCGTGAACTGGAGAAGTTTGACTATCAGCTGATGGCTATGGAGAAAGAAAATATCCGCCGTGCAGTCAAAGCATACAAGAAAGTGATTCTGGTCATCAATGTTGGCTGCTCGATGGATATGTCCGTTCTGGATGAGGTGCCGGGGATCAATGCAGTGATTTACTATTGCCAGCAGGGCATGGAAGGCGGCAATGCGTTTGCAGATATCGTGACCGGAAAGGTAAATCCGTCCGGCGCATTGAGTGATACATGGGTGTACAAATATGAGGATGTGCCTTATGCCATGGAGTATGCCAATATGGACGGCAATCCGATGGAGGCATATTATAATGAAGGTATCTATGTGGGGTACCGCTACTATGACACCTTTGGCGTGAAGGTTCGTTATCCGTTTGGATATGGAAAGAGCTATACAACATTTGCGCTTGATTATAGAAAAGCAGCGATGGAAGGCAGCAAGGGCAGTATTGAGGTGGAAGTAACCAATACAGGAACATGTGCAGGTAAAAAAATCGTACAGATTTATGCATATTGTCCGCAGGAAGGTCTAAAAAAAGAATCCAAACGACTGATTGGATTTGACAAGACTTCGCTTCTGAAACCGGGTGAAAAAGAGACTGTCACTGTGACATTTGAGGCACATGCTTTGGCATCTTATGACGAGGCAAAAGCCGCTTACGTGCTGGAGGCAGGAGATTATGTCCTGGCATACGGAGAGAATGCCGCAGAGGTGGTTCCGTGCGTGAATGTGAAACTGGATGAGAATGTCTGTCTGGAGCAGTGTGAACATATCTGTCTGCCGGCAAAGAAAATTGAAGAACTTTCCGAAAAAGCGCCGGCTCAGGAATCCGTATCTGAGGGACTTCCGGTTATCGAGTGGAAGAGCACAGAAATTGATACTTGTGTATATGATTACAGTGAATTGGAAGATACTACCACGGAGACGGTGGAAAGATGGATGGACAGCCTGACGGTCGATGAAATGATTGAACTGCTGTCCGGAACCGGTGTGATGGGCGGAGAGCCGTATCTCACAGTCCCGGGTTCGGCGGCGTATACGAAAGCATTTCCGGAAAAAGGAATCTGCAGTACGGCACTGTGTGACGGACCTGCAGGTCTGCGCTTGCAGAGAGTGTCCGCATTGACAAAGAGCGGACAGATTAAACCAATGGAAATGATGATGGATTTTATGAATAATTTTCCGGGCTTTATGAAAAAGTTAATGACAGGAAATCCAAAGAAAGATACACTGCTTTACCAGAATGCAACGGCATTCCCGGTGGGGACTGCTCTGGCACAGACATGGAATCAGGAAATGATTGAAAAAGTCGGAAACGCTGCCGGAGAAGAAATGGTAGAATATGGAGTGACATTCTGGCTGGCTCCGGGTATGAATATTCATCGTAATCCGTTGTGCGGCAGGAATTATGAATATTACAGTGAAGACCCGGTACTGAGCGGAAAATGTGCGGCTGCGATGTCGCGCGGCGTACAGTCACATCCGGGATGCTATGTGACCATCAAGCATTATGCTGCCAATAATCAGGAGACACAGAGGAATTTGATGTCCAGCAATATGGATGAGCGAACACTGCGGGAGATTTATCTGGAGGGATTCCGTATCGCTGTCCGCGAGGGTGGAGCGAAAGCAGTGATGACCAGCTACAATAAGCTGAACGATGTTTATACACCAAACAGCTATGACTTGTGTACGAAAGCACTCCGTCAGGAATGGGGGTTTGACGGTGTGGTGATGACAGACTGGATGTCTACGGACAAAGGACTGGCAGACCGTGCACAAGCTTATATCAGCGGTAACGATTTGCTGATGCCGGGCGGCGGTGGCTGCATCAAAGAAGTCAAAAAGGCATATAAAGAGGGACGGTTGAGTGAGGATGTGATTCGCCAGTCCTGCGGCAGACTGCTTGTACTGGTGGAAGAGAGTAATCCACAGAAAGAGTATTTTTGAGACCGGATTTGAGCATTGATTCTGAACAAAAAAACGCTATGTAATCGGACTTTACCGTTTGCATAGCGTTTCTTTTCATGAGTATGAGTTGTCCGACAGGTCACTTAATCGGTTCAAAATCCACAACACCGTGTTTACACAGCGGACAGATATAATCAGGTGGTAATTCCTCCCCTTCATAAATAAATCCGCAAACTTTGCAGACCCATCCTGTTTTGCCTTCTGTTTTCGGTTTGGGTTTTACATAATTCTGATAGTATGTATATGTCATTGTATCTTTGTCGGACATCACCCTCGCCTCCGTGATGCGGCAGATGAACAGACCGTGTGTGTCCAAATCCACATAGGATTCTACTTCCAGCGACAGGAAAGCATTGATAAAATGTTTGAGGAACGGCAGTCCGTTGTCGGAGTGCAGCGATTCAAAATCTTTAAACTTGTCAGCATTTCTTCCGCTTTGGAAACCGAACCGCTCAAAGACAGAAAACGGAGCCTCTACGGACAGACAGTTCACGTTCATTTTCTTCGTATTCTTAATGACATCATGTGAGTAATTCCGTTTATTGATATTGACCGCCACCCGGTTTGGATTGTCCGTAAGCTGCGTGACAGTGTTGACAATCAGTCCGTTATCCTTTTTGCCGTCGTTGCAGGTGACTACATAAAGCCCATAGCCAAGCTTGAAAAGTGCCGTCATGTCCTGCTTGTTCGCCAGGGTGTCAGACTGTGCGATATATTCCTTGCACAGTTCGTCCGCAAGCTGTGCGATGGACTCCCGCGTATCCTGTTTCAACGCGGAGCGGATAGTAACATGATGTCTGGCAAAGGTCAGGTTTTTGCAGCCGGCAAGCATACCCCGCATCACATTTTTTGCCTGCGGTGCCCATGAACCGTTTTCCATAAATGCAACGGTGCGGTTCTGGAAATTGCGCTGAGTCAGGTGAGTGATAAATTCATGCATAGGCGGGAAAATATCAGCATTGTAGGTAGTGGTCGCCAGAACCAGCTTGTTATAACGGAAAGCATCTTCCACAGCCTCGGCCATATCGTCGCGTGCAAGGTCAGTAATTGCGACTTTGGGACATCCTCTTGCCTTCAGTTCGGATTCCAGAAGTAAAGCGGCCTGTTTTGTATTGCCATAGATAGAGGTATAGGCAATCAAAATCCCTTCTGTCTCCGGACGGTAAGAAGACCAGATATCGTAAAGATTGAGATAATAACCAAGATTCTCAGTAAGTACCGGCCCGTGTGTAGGACAGATGATTTGGATATCCAGTGTGGCAGCAGCCTTCAGCAATGCCTGCACCTGCTCGCCATATTTTCCGACAATACCGATATAATAACGTCTGGCCTCACACGCCCAATCTTCTTCTACATCGTTTGCCCCGAATTTTCCGAATCCGTCGGCAGAGAAAAGCACCTTATCTGTGCTGTCATAAGTGACCATGACTTCCGGCCAGTGTACCATAGGTGCAAACACAAAGGTCAACGTATGAGTTCCCAGAGAAAGGGTGCCCCCATTGTCTACGCTAATCCGGCGGATACCGGAATCCAGATCAAAAAACTGATCAATCATGGTAAATGTCTTTTCATTGGCAACGATTGCGGTTTGTGAATAAGCCTCCATAAAACGAGCAATACTGCCCGCATGGTCAGGCTCCATATGCTGGATAATCAAATAATCCGGCTGTTTACCATCGAGTACCTCAACAACTTTTTGCAGCCATTCATCGGCAAAACGAATATCGACAGTGTCCATGACGGCAATTTTTTCGTCACAGATAACATAAGAATTGTATGCCATTCCGTTAGGAACGATATACTGTCCCTCAAACAAATCTACCTCATGGTCATTGACTCCGACATAAAAAATGCTGTTTGTGATGTTCATTTATGTGATCCTCCTATCTCAATATTTCGTGCAATTTGGTATAGTAATATCAGGACTGACAGGATAATCTGTCCGATATATTGTCCTGAATTCGATTACTTAATTGTCTATATAACACTTTTTCCTCTTCTGTAAATCCCAGAAGACGCGTTTGTTCATAATCATTTTGTGCAGACTGCAAATCATGTAGTACAGGCTGGCAAAGCGGCAGCAGAGTGTACTCCTGCATTCGTTCTGACAAAGGAATGGCGGCTGAGCTTAGTTTCTCGGCAAGCGCCTTGCCTGCGTCGGAAAATGTTTTCCCGTCAGCGGATAGCTTCTTCTCCGTTTTCACATCAGTGACCTTAATCAGTTCCTTTGAGACCAGCTTGCCAATGGAAAAATGCAGCGTGCTGCGGGGAATGTTTGTGTATTCTGCCAGTTCCCTCGGGGTAACTGCCTTGGGGGACTGCATCAGATAGAAGAGAATCAAGGTCTCATTCAATGTCAACTGATTTTTCAAAGCTACAGTTTCTAATTGTGTTTCCAGAAACTTACGGTCGCGGTACACATTCATCAAAAATCCCTCGTTGTGAATGCTGTCGGCATTGATGCTGATCCGCTCATTTCCCAGTCTTTGTGTGCCGGGCAGGATGGAAGGCAGAACAAGTCCGTCGCCGGCACTGTCGATAAAGTAGCGATAGACATGTAAACGATTGGCCTCATAATCCTCCTCGTCAAACACGTGCTTGTAAAAATTATTGTAATATTCAAAGACCATAAGTTTCATTTTGATCGTATTGCTGATGCTCATGCCCTGGCTGGCGAGAGAACCTTTCGTTTTTACATAATAATAAATCGGAGCCTGTAATGCATAGAAGACCTTCGCATAACGAATGTATTCCAGATTGAACATAAAATCTTCACACCAACTGATCTCTGTATCCATGCGCAGCTGTCTCTTATACACATCTCCGAGCCCACGAGACCGTACTAGATCT
>CALZPS010000038.1 GCA_945827765.1 uncultured Lachnospiraceae bacterium
TCTATGCTGTGTCATCTCTGTCTCATATAAGGCAACATCTGTCACATCCAATCCAGCATTATAAAGTGGCGGTAATAATTCTTCCGACCCTTCCGCCGCCCTGACAACCACAATTTCACTGTTCGGCATTACCGTCTGTGCCAAAAGTTTTCCCAGACTTATGCTGTCATATGTTGCCGGCATCAAGTCTGCCAGCAAGCCATACATTTTTAATGCTTTCTGCGTGGCACTTCCAATCACCGCCAGTTTTACTTCTGCTTTTTTAGCAAAGATTCTGCGGACATCCATCCCCTCTTCCATCATTTCCTCAAAGAAAATCTGCACTCCGGCAGGACTGGTAAAAACAAGCCACGCTTCGCCCTCGCGGCATGCAAAGTTCTGCATCCGCTCAACCAGTTTCCTGTTTGGCCGGATGGGAATGGTCTGGATTGCCGGAACTTCCAATACCTGCGCTCCCAGTTCCCGCAGCCGCTCTGCCAAAACAGAAACCTGATGCCGCGGTCTGGTAATCAGAAACTGTCTGCCGCCAAGCACACGCTTTTCCGCCCATTGAAAGTTTTGCTCAAGTGCGCATACTTCACCTACTATGATCAAGGCCGGAGCAGAGATATTTTCTGCTCGTACCTGCTCTGCCAGATGCCCGATATCCGATACAACCCTGCGTTGGCGGGCACTCGTGCCGCGCTCCAAAACTGCCGCCGGTGTATCGGAAGACATTCCGGCATCCTGAAGTCCCTGACAGATTGTCTCCAGCAAAGAAAGCCCCATCAGAAACACGAGTGTTCCTTTCATTTTTACTAACGCCGGATAATCTATCCGCGAAGTGCCGTCTTTTCGCGGATGTCCGGTCACCACATGAAAGGAAGACACATAATCACGATGCGTCAGCGGAATCCCCGCATAAGCCGGAACCGCCGCTGCCGAAGTAATGCCGGGAATGATTTCAAAGGGAACATTTTCCTGTACAAGCAGTTCCAGTTCTTCTCCGCCTCTGCCAAACACGAACGGATCCCCGCCCTTTAAACGCAGAATCTGTTTTCCTTTTTTTGCCTCAGTAAGAAGAACCTGGTTGATTTCTTCCTGTGGCACCGGATGATTGCCCGCGCGTTTTCCCACGAAAATCATTTCCTTTCCGGCCGGTATCTGGCACAGAATTTCCGTGCTGACCAGTGCATCATATACAATCACATCCGCTTTTTTCAACAATTCTTTTGTTTTCACTGTCAAAAGTCCCGCGTCACCGGGACCTGCCCCCGCCAGCCAGACCTTGCCGCCCTGTTTCATATCAGCCTCGATTCTTTTTTCATCTTTATTGCCAACGTTTCGCCCAACTTCTGTGCCTGCTCCACATCCCCGATCACCGAATCTGTGAAGTAGTCCTCACTGCCTTCCTCAAAATAGAGTCCTCTGAGACAGATTTCATTTCCCCGAATCTTTGCATGTGCCGCCACGGGAGAGGTACATCCCCCATCCAGTGTACGCACAAACTGCCGCTCCGCCAAAGCCGCCCACTCACTCTGTTGATTTCGAATATCATCAAGCCAGACAGCGTTTTCATCTTTCCGGCCCTGCACCGCCAGAATTCCCTGTCCGGCTGCCGGAATCATTTCCTCTGTATCAAAAATGCGTCCGATATACGATTCCATTCCCAGCCGTTTTAATCCTGCTGCTGCCAAAATCGTCGCGTCATAATCTTCCTCACTCAATTTCTTCAGGCGGGTCTGCACATTCCCGCGGATGTTACGAAACCGGGCCTGTGGATATAGTTTCCGCATCTGGATAGCTCTGCGCCGACTGGAAGTCCCTACAACCCCATCACCGGGAAATGTATCCCGTCCCGGTCTGTATACCAATACGTCTCTGGCGTCTTCCCGCTCGGAGCATGCCAGAATCGGGAACTCCTCATTCTGTTCCATCGGCATATCCTTTAAACTGTGCACGGCAAGGTCTATGATACCGTCTGCAAGTGCCTGATCCAGTTCTTTGACAAACAATCCTTTGCCTCCGATATTCTCCAGACTGCGGTCAACAATTTTATCTCCGGTCGTTTTCATTGTCACAAGCTCCACCTGCAGCTGCGGATGACATTTTTCTATTTGTTTTTTGATAAATTCTGCCTGAGCGACAGCCAGCCGACTCTCCCGGCTGCCGATTCGAATGATACGCTGCATCTCTTTTTCCTTTCCTGAGTCACAATAGACAAACAAAACGAACAGTCACAACTTCTATCCCACATCCTGCCTCATATTCCCAGCGCGCGATAAACCGCATCCATATCCAGATTTTCCCGAATAACATCCGCCAGTTTATCATATTGCTGTTCCTTATATTCCCGTAAATCCAATGTCTTTACCTGTGAAATATCCAGCCCTTTCTGCTGCATCAATGTCTTCACCAGCGTCTGCGCCGCCAGTGCTTTATCAAAAATTCCATGCAGGTAACAGCCATACACATTTCCCGCAGATGCGCCGTCCTCATGATAACCTGAGACAACTTCCCCCACATTTTCCAGCTCATACTCAAGCAGAGCAGGGCTGTTCTCCAGACGAACAGATTGTCCCATATGGATTTCATATCCTTCCACTTCCACGCCGCTTAAATCCTTCAGCATGCCTTTCACTGCCATAAAATGACCTTTCACGCGGGTTCTCGTCTTGGTGTTCTCAAATGTCGTCCGTATCGGAAGCAAGCCCATTCCCCGCACCGTTCCTGCAGATTCAACTCCCTCCGGATCAAACAATTCCTTCCCTAGCATTTGATATCCCCCGCAAATTCCAAAAACCAGTTTTCCCTGAGATGCATGACGGATAATTTTTGCCTCCAGACCATTCTGCCGCATCCACAACAAATCGCCGATGGTATTTTTACTGCCGGGAATAATGACTGCATCGGGATTGCCGAATTCGCCCGGTGTACTCACATAGCGCACGGAAACTTCTTCCATACACTCCAATGCCATCAAATCCGTGAAATTGGAGATTCTCGGCAGATGCATGACCGCGATATCGACTGCCGCGCCTGTCTGCTTTCTGCTGAATCGTTCACTCAAACTGTCTTCTTCGTCTATATCAAGATAAAAATAGGGAATGACACCTATCACCGGTTTCTGCGTCCGCTCCTCCAGCATCTGAAGCCCCGGTTCCAAAATTGTCTTGTCCCCGCGGAATTTATTGATGATGCATCCTGAAATCCGCTTTCGCTCGTCTTCCTCCAGAAGTTCAATGGTTCCCACGATCTGGGCGAATACCCCGCCGCGGTCGATATCTCCCACTAACAGCACCGGTGCATCCACCAGCTTAGCCAGCCCCATATTTACAATGTCATTTTCCTTCAGATTAATCTCGGCAGGGCTGCCTGCTCCCTCAATGACTATGATATCGTACTGCTCCTCCAGTTTATGGTATGCGGACAAAATATCCGGGATATAGTCTGCCTTATGCTGAAAATATTCCGATGCCGACATCGTTTTGACGACCTTGCCGCCCACGATTACCTGTGAACCGGTATCATTGGTTGGTTTGAGCAGAATCGGATTCATCAAAACAGAGGGACGAATTCCCGCCGCCTCTGCCTGCATAACCTGCGCGCGCCCCATCTCCAGCCCGTCTTCCGTGACATAGGAATTGAGTGCCATATTTTGTGATTTAAATGGGGCAACTTTATATCCGTCCTGCACAAACACTCTGCACAGTCCTCCCGCCAAAATGCTTTTTCCGGCATTAGACATCGTGCCCTGTATCATAATTGCCTTTGCCATAATCATCCCCGTCCTGTATTGTATCATAGCCACCCGAAATGTTCCAGCAGGATTTTTATTCCAATCAAAATCAATATGATTCCGCCGGCCTGCTCTGCACGCGCACGGTAATGGGTACCGAACACATTTCCCACCTTTACACCGATACCGGACAGTATAAAGGTAGTCAGACCAATCAGCAATACCGCAATCACCGTGTTGAGCAATCTTCCTGCCTCTATGATCGTGACCGGCACACATGCGAAGGTGATACCGACCGCCAGCGCATCAATGCTTGTTGCCACTGCCATCAAAAACATTGTTTTCACATCCAGCCCTGCATCGGTCTCATCTTCATCTCCGAACGATTCACGAATCATATTTCCACCAATCGCCGCAAGCAGGGCGAAGGCAATCCACGGTGCGACCGTATCCACATAGCCCGCGAACTGCGCCCCCAGTATGTATCCAATCATTGGCATCAAGGCCTGAAATGCCCCAAACCAGATTCCGCAGATGAGGACGTGTTTGATACTGATTTTTTTCATCGCCAATCCTTTACAGACAGACACCGCAAATGCATCCATCGACAGTCCTACCGCTACCATAAATAATTCTCCTAATCCCATGTTTTTTCCTCCTTCATCGGACATTTCGCCTGTGACCTATAAGACTGAATTGTTATAAGTGCCTGCAGAAGATATTCATTTTCTTCTCTTTTACGTACTGCTATCCGGTAATACCCCTTCTCCAGCCCCCTGTAATTACTGCAGTCTCTAATTAAAATATGATATTTTTTCAGTTTTTCATACAAATCCACCGGACTTTTCAGCAGGATATAATTTGCCTCTGATGGGATGTATTCGATTTCTGCCGCCCGCAGCCCATTTTCCAAAAAAGACCGTTCCGCTGCCAGTTTTTCCCTGATTGCTTTCGTCCGTTCTTCCTCCTGCAGGGCGGCCAGTCCTGCCGCCTGTGCCACCACGGAAACAGACCACGGCTGGCGTATATGAGCCATACGTTCTGTCAGCTTCCTGTCGGCACAGATGCCGTAGCCGAGCCGCAGTCCAGGCATTGCATGCATCTTCGTAAATGCGCGTATGAGAAAAAGCTGTGGATGCTTTGCCGCCGTCCGGGCAAATGCAGCCTTCTGTGGTTTCTCAAGAAACTCATAAAAACATTCATCCAACACCATACGAATATGATTCTGTTCACATTTTTTCAAAATCTGCTCCAGCAATCCCCTTTCGATCACCTGACCGGAAGGGTTATCCGGAGAACACAAAAATATCAAATCAACATCCGGTGTCAACTCCTGTAAGTAATCTTCCTGCAGCCGAAACCATCTCTTTTTTTCCAACTTATGATATCGAATCTGACAATCTACCGTCTGCAATGCCTGCTCGTATTCCAGAAAAGATGGCACTGTCAGAACTGCCTTTCGCGGTTTTTCCGCTAACACCAACGCATAGATCAAATCAGCCGCCCCGTTTCCAAACACCAGCATCTCCTCTATTGTCTGTCTTTCACAGCCTTCGTCCATCTCCTGCTGCAGCTTTTCCGCCAATGCACTGCGCAGTTTCCGGCAATAGCTGTCCGGATAATCAGAAATAAACTCCACTGATTCCCGGGCAGCCGTTTTCACCGATTCACTGGCTCCGAAGGGATTCACATTGACCGAAAAATCCAGCATACCCTCATTTGTATAAATATCTCCGCCGTGTTTGTACTCCATGATTTTCTCCATCTACCTCGTTCTTATTTACAGACAGCATTTCTGCTCATAGTACCAACAAGAGCCTCACCACTCCAAAAAGCAGCAGCGCCAGCCATGCCGTTCCATACATGAGCCTGTTTGCCGCCACGATATCCTCATTTTTCACCGGGCGCAGTGCATCTCCGATTGTTTCTTTGTGATGCAGCTTTCCAAAATAATATGCATCTCCCGCCAGCTGAATGTTCAGTGCTCCGGCACAAACAGATTCTGTCTGCGCAGAATTAGGGCTTGTATGTTTATAACGATCCCTGCGAAAAACATGCCATGCCTGTCTGACATCCATATGCATCATCCATGCAGCCGTGATCATCAGCAGTGCCGAAATTCTTGCCGGAATAAAATTGAATATGTCATCCATCTTTGCCGGCACAAACCCGATCGCATGATATTTTTCATTCTTATATCCCAGCATGGAATCCATCGTATTCACAGCCTTATATACAAAACCCAACGGCGCGCCGCCCAACATCAAAAACAAGAGCGGTGCCACCACCCCGTCCGAAGTATTCTCAGCAACTGTCTCCACCGCTGCCTTCGTCACACCACTCTCGGTAAGATTCTCTGTATCACGTCCCACAATCATGGAAACAGCCTTCCTGGCCCCGGATAAATCCTGTTGTTTTAACCGTTCATATACTTTCATACTTTCAGTCTTCAGCGATTTGGCGGCCAAAAGCTGCATGCACCAGAATGTCTCCAGCAAAAAACGCAGAATCGGATGGATCAGATTCACTGCCCACAGCAAAAGAAAGGGAATCAGACCGGACAGAAAAACGACCACTGTCCACAAGATTCCCCCGCCAACCAATAATGCTTTTTCCCGGCTGCAGATTTTGCGCACCGCTTTTTCCAACCAGGCAATGAGTGCACCAATCAGCCGTACCGGATGATACAGACATGCCGGATCACCAACACACAAATCCAAAAAAAAGCCGATTGTGCAAGCCAACAATATTTCCATGACTACATCAACCTTTCGTATTCCTTAAACAAATGATTTCCCTGCAGCCAGCTCTCCCTTTCAATCGTCACCCGATATCCTCCGCAATTTTCCACCTGCCAGTCATACAAGTCTTTCTCTTCCCCGGAAAACAATGCCATCAGAAGCATGATAACCCCACCATGCACAACAAAGGCTGTCCGCTGCCTGCCTTCTGATAAAAATGACTCTATTTGTGCACAAAAAGCAGATTTACATCGCGCCAGAAACTCTTCCGGCGGTTCTCCCTGCGGAAACTCAGTTCTGCCCCGTGACTCAATCCACTGCCGGTATTCCGGCAGATCTTTTAATTCTTCATAATTGCGGTTCTCAAACAGACCAAAATCCATTTCCCGCAAATCTTCGCATATCAACGGATTCATGTCCTCAAACAAAAGTGAAGCCGTCTCCCGACAGCGTTTCATCGGACTGACCGCCATCGCCTCAATAACGGGCAGACCTTCTTTACGGTGTGACACAGTATCAAATAATTCCTGGTCATACACCAACGGCTCATCCGTGCTTCCGATATAGCGCCCCTCTTTATTCCCCTTTGTCTTCAAATGCCGAATCAAATACACTTCCATACCAAAACTACTCCTGTCAATATTGCCAATTCACACACCTGTAAAAAAAATCCCGCCAAATCACCGGTGATTCCGCCAAACTGCCGCCTGCACATTCGCCTGTAATAATAGAATACCAGACCGGAACAGGCCACAGCGGCAACCCCTGCTGCCGGAGAAAGCCACAGCATCCATGCTGTCGTCAAAACCAGCCAGATAAGCATCACTTTTTTGGTGATTTGTTTCTGAGCATAATCTTGAAATGTCCGCGCCAGCCCACTGTCCTTAGCTGCCGGAAAGGTCACGACAGAAAGTCCGCTCCAAGCTCTTGAGAGCACATATCCGCAGCAAATGACCATCAAAATCCGGCTGTCACCGCACGACTTCCACTCACTCCAGACAGCCACATTCCAAAGGAAATAGCATCCCATCCCCAAAATGGCAAACGCCCCGGCATGTGGGTCTTTTAAAATCGACAGTTTCTTTTCCCGTTCTCCATAAGAACAGAGTGCATCCACGGTGTCCAAAAAACCATCCATATGGATTCCCCCGCTGATTACAACCGGAATCAACGTCAACATAACTGAGAAGAACAACGATCCACAAAAACCCGCAGTCATCACATATGCCGCGGCATAGACACAGATTCCAATCACGGCACCGACAAGCGGAAAAAAGCACATCACATATCTCATATTCTTTTCATTCCACTCCACTTTCGGCATCGGCACTTTCGAATACATGGAAAATGCGATGACCAGTGACTGCATCAGACTCATCCGTGTTCTTCCCTTTTCTCTCGTTTATTTTGCCCATTCTTTCTCTTTGCATCCGGGCATCTACTCCAAAAGCTCATACTGCTCCACTTTGATTTCTTCAAAGGTACTCATCTGCCGATATACCGCCAATGCCATTTCCAGAATCGGCAGTACCGCTACCGCACCGCTGCCTTCTCCCAGACACATGCCACAGTCCAAAAGCGCAGACACGCCCAGTTCTTTTAACAGCATCTGTGCGGCCGGTTCCTGAGATACATGGGATGGAATCAGATAGCCCTGTACCTGCGGCACAAGCCGCACAGCGCACAATGCTGCCGCCGCAGAAATAAAACCGTCTATAACAATCGGCACATGATATAATGCCCCGCCTAAAAACACTCCGGTCAGTCCGGCAATATCCAATCCGCCCACCTTGGACATAACATCCAGCACTACCTCGCTCTCCGCTTCTTTTTCGACCGTGATACGCCGATATAAATCATCCTTGGTCAGACAATACCTCTCTAGTGCTGATTCAATCACCTCTATTTTATGTGCCAATCCCTGCGAAGATAATCCCGCACCCTTTCCGGTCACTTCCCGCGCAGATTTTCCAAGCAAAGCTGCCGTCACGGCACTGCTCGTTGTCGTATTACCAATCCCCATCTCCCCGGTGGCGAGGATTCCATATCCTTGTTCTGCCTTTTCCTTCACCAGACAAATACCGACCTCGATTGCCCTCTGAACCTCAGTCAGAGTCATCGCCGGTTCTTCGGCAAAATCTTTTGTCCCATACGCAATCTTCCACTCCGGTCTGCTCACGGAAGGCACATCTGATGCCATCCCGATATCGACAGGGAACACGTCCACACCTGCCACCTGCGCCATGATGCTGGTGCAGGCTGCGCCTTTTGTGAAATTATCCGCCACGATTGCCGTTACTTCCTGTCCGGTCTGCGTGACGCCTTCCTTCACGATGCCATTGTCCGCACACAGAATCAACAGTCCCTTCTTTCCCAGCTCAAACTCACTGTTTCGCTTGATACCGGCCATACGGACAATCTGATCCTCCAGTTTTCCCAGACTAAACAGTGGTTTTGCCACTGAGAACCATCGTCTGCGAGCCTGTTCCATACTTTCTTCATCCACAGGCAAAACTGTACATTTTAACTCTTCTATCGTCATTTTTTCTCCTTCGCCTTACGAATAAGATAAATAATAGTCTTTGCATTCGGGTCATACGAAGAGGATTTCAAATGAATCACCAGTTCTTCGACCGTGGAGAGCATTGCCAAAGTACACCCTGTCACGCACACCGCTGTCTGATGAAACATCAAGATGGAATAGGGAAGAGCAAACATATAGAAACCGGTGATTTTATTTCCATATGTATGCAGGGATGCAAACCGGTGATATTTTATCCCTGCCAGAGTATAAGATATCACCCGCAGGACAATGATTACTCCCACCGCATACCAGATACCCACCGGTACACGTTTCCATAAATATGGAATGACATGAAGCAACATTGCAGAATAAAATACCAGATCGGAAACAGAATCCAGAAAAGAGCCAAACTCACTGGATGCATTCAGTTTTCTCGCCGCCATCCCATCGAGCACGTCCGTGACTCCGCACACGGTGTAGATAACATAAAACAGCATTGTCTGCTGTCT
>CALZPS010000039.1 GCA_945827765.1 uncultured Lachnospiraceae bacterium
GAATCAGATAAATGGGTGGATGAAGCACTGCAGGCCGCAGTGAATCCGGATATGGTGGTGATCGACCTGTTGGAAACCTTGGGCGAGGGTGTGAAAGAGGAAGAAATCATAGAGGGAATGGAGGAGAAACACGGACATTCATTCGGGGAGGAGCATGAACATGAAAACGAACCGGAGAAGGATGAACATGTGTGGCTGTCCATCCAGAATGCAAAATATTTTTGTGGTGTGATTGCGGATGCGCTGGCAGAATCGGACACAGCACATGCTGTCAGTTATCAGAGTAATGCACGTGATTATGAAACCCGGCTGGATAAGCTGGATCAGCAGTTTCAAAAGACAGTGGGAGAAACGAGTCAACGTACGCTGTTGTTTGCGGACCGGTTTCCGTTCCGCTATCTGACGGATGAGTATGGATTGGATTATTTTGCTGCATTCCCGGGGTGCGAGGCGGAGACAGAGGCCAGTTTTGCTACCATTACTTTTTTGGCAGGTAAGGTGGATGAACTGGGGCTGCCTTGTGTTTTGACCATTGACGGGTCTGACACGAAGATTGCACAGACTGTGATATCCAACACACAAAAGAAAAATCAGAAGATTCTTTCCGTGAATTCCATGCAGTCCGTGACCAGGGAAGAAATAGAGGATGGAATGACATATCTGACTGTTATGGAAAAGAACCGGAAAGCGATAGAGACGGCTCTGTACGGGGAGTGAACAGCGAATAGAGAATCATAGAAAAGAAGGGAATAAGCAAATATGGCACAGCTTACCTGTCAGAATCTGACATTAAAATATGACGGAAAACCAATCGTGGAGGATTTAAATTTTACGATCCATGCAGGAGACTATTTGTGCATTGTCGGGGAAAATGGCTCCGGAAAATCGACATTGATGAAGACATTGCTGGGACTGCATAGGGAATACAATGGCGTGATGGAAACCGGGGACGGACTGAAGGCAAATGAGATCGGATATTTGCCGCAGCAGACCATCGTGCAAAAAGATTTTCCGGCATCCGTAAAAGAAATCGTTCTTTCCGGGTGTCAGGGAAGATGCGGATGGAGACCATTTTACACAAAGGAAGAAAAGCAGCTTGCAATGAAAAATATGGAGCGAATGGGTATCCTCGCACTGGAAAACCGGTGTTACCGGGAGCTTTCCGGCGGTCAGATGCAGCGGGTGCTGCTTGCCCGTGCATTATGTGCCACGCAGAAACTTCTGCTCTTAGATGAGCCGGTATCCGGTCTTGACCCGAAGGTGACGGCGGAAATGTATCAGCTCATACAAAGGCTCAACCGGGAGGATAAAATTACCATCGTGATGGTGTCGCATGACATTGCCGCTGCGGTGCGCTATGCGAGCCATATTCTGCATATCGGGGAGTGGGTGTTTTTCGGGACGAAACAAGAATATATAAACAGCAGTGTGTACCGGGGATTCAACAAAACAGAAGGTTCAAACAATCTCGCAGAGAAGACAGAAGAACAAGCTGCCGGTAGGAAGGATGTGAGAGAATGAGCGAAATGATTACAATAATAGTAGGATATCTCCAGTATCCGTTCGTGCGCTATGCACTGATCGTAGGAGTGCTGATTGCGTTATGTTCTTCACTGTTGGGAGTGACATTAGTATTGAAACGTTTTTCATTTATCGGGGACGGACTTTCCCATGTGGCGTTTGGTGCCATTGCGATTGCCTCGGTGCTAAATCTTAGTAATGAAATGATATTTGTACTCCCGGCGACAGTGTTCTGTGCCATCCTGCTGCTGCGGACAGGGAAAAACACGAAGATTCAAGGTGATGCGGCGATTGCTATGATTTCCGTGGGGGCACTGGCTGTTGGTTATCTTTTGATGCATCTGTTCTCTACATCATCTAACCTGTCGGGAGATGTGTGCAGTACCTTATTTGGCTCCACCTCCATCCTCACCTTGACGCAGGGCGAGGTGTGGCTTTGCACGATTCTGTCGGTGATTGTGGCAGGCATGTTTTTACTTTTTTATCATAAAATTTTTGCAGTAACATTTGATGAGGATTTTGCCAAAGCAAGTGGGACGAATGCGGGAGCATATAATCTGCTGATTGCCGTGATCATCGCTGTGATTATCGTGCTGGCGATGAATCTGGTCGGTTCCCTGCTGATTTCCGCACTGGTCATCTTCCCGGCACTTTCCGCCATGCGGGTGTTTCAAAGTTTTCGCTCTGTGACGATTTGTTCTGCAATCCTGTCCGTTTGCTGTGCATTGATTGGTATGCTTGTTTCGATTGTGGCTGGCACCCCGGTGGGGTCGACGATTGTGGCAGTAGATATCGTGGCATTTTTAGTATTTTGTTTGGTGGGAAATATCAAATATCATGTTACCTTTCGTGGGTAACAAATATAGTACCAAATATAAGCAAAAAAAGACAAATAAGTGATAGTTCGGGGATGGGTTTTCTGTTATACTAAATCTAATATACAGAATCAGTCTGTGAGTTTGTGCGAAGGCGCGATAAGGAGGATGAACACGATGAAGAAAAAACATGTACTTGCAATTGGCGCAGGAATTGTGGGAACAGTTGCAGTGGTTCAGCTGGTGGCGGCAGGGCTGCTTGGAGGAATCGGACCGCTGGGATTCTTACAAAAACGGAAAATGAAGAAAAAAGAGGGTAACGCAGATGTATATGATTTTGATAAAATCGTGCCTCTGGAAGACAGTCCCCTGAAAGGAAAAAATGTCTGTATCTTAGGTTCTTCCGTTGTGTTTGGAGCAGCATCGTTAGAAAACGCTGTGGGAGAGTATCTGGCTGCGCGCACCGGCTGTAATCTGACCAAAGAGGCAGTCAGCGGTACGACCCTGACAGATATCGGCAAAAACTCTTATGTCCAGCGGCTGGTACGTAAGATCGATGCAAGTGAGAATTTTGATTTGTTTATCTGCCAGTTGTCTACAAATGATGCTTCGAGGAAACTTCCGCTGGGAGAGATTAGCCCGGGCGATAATCCTTTGGATTTTGACACAAAGACAGTTACCGGCGCGATGGAGTATATCATCAGCTATGCACAGCGTACGTGGCATTGCCCGGTGGTGTTCTTTACCGGCTCTTATTATGAAAGCCCGCAGTATGCAGCGATGGTGGAACGTCTGAAAGAATTGCAGAAAAAATGGGGAATCGGTATTTTGAATCTGTGGGATGATAAGGAGTTTAATACATTGACAGATGCGCAGCGGACACTGTACATGAATGACGGAGTCCACCCGACAAAGGCCGGTTATAGCCGTTGGTGGGGACCGGAGCAGGAGAGGCAGCTGCTGGAGTTTTTAAGTGAAAAATAAAGGAGAAGGTTTCTTATGAGCAAAAAAGGAATGATTACCGCATTGACCGGTGCGGCCGCATTTGTCACCTTCAATTTGGTGATGGCGGGAAAAAAAGGAAATATTGGACCGTTTGCATTTTTACACAGTTGGAGGCCGGAAATTGACAAAATCAAGACTACGTACAAAACCGACCGTCAGGGGGAAATTATTTTTTATGGAGCGTCCAATTTTGCCCGCTGGACAGAGATGGAGTGGGATTTGAGAGAATACCGGGTACAGAACCATGCATTTGGAGGCAGCACAGACAAGGATTTAGTGGAGTATGCGAATGAGATTCTTTATCCATATCAGCCGAACATTGTTTTCTTCCAGACCGGCTCAAATGACTATGTGGCAATCAAAGGCAGTGATGAGGAAAAAATTGCACAGTGTATGGCATACAAAAAGCAGATGTTTGCGACATTCCATGAACATCTTCCCGAGGCAAAGTTTGTGGTGATGAGCGGGCTTTTGCTGCCGGGACGGAAGCAGTATCTCAATCTGACTTTGAGAATCAACGAAGAACTGAAGAAGTATTGTGATACATTGGATTATATGTATTATGTGGATGCCAATGCAATGACCTATTATGGAGGAATGCTGGACAGAACGCTGTTTGTAAAAGATATGATTCATTTGAATCATGAGGGTCAGCTGCTTTGGTGCAGAAAATATATTCGTCCGATGATCGAACAGTTGATTTGCGAATATGGACTGGAGAGCTTGAGAAAATAATAGAAAACAGGGCAATTCTAGAGAGCGACCTGATAGAAACCAGGTATATAATGAAATACAAGACAGGGAATCAAAGGAGAAAGAACTATGAGTACAAAACAAATCTACAATCCATATTTGCCGTCCTATGAATATATTCCGGATGGGGAGCCGCATGTATTTGAAGGCAGACTCTATATTTATGGCAGTCATGACCGGTTTGACGGAGCGGATTTCTGTTTGAATGATTATGTCAGCTATTCGGCGGATGTACATGATTTGACAGACTGGCGGTATGAAGGTGTCATCTACAAGTCGATTCAGGATCCCCGCAATCAGAATATTCCGGCAGATGCCCCGGAGGCAAAACCGGGATTCTGTGCCAGGGCAGATTATGAACCGAAGGATTTAAATGCACCGGGAATTCACCCAATGTTTGCTCCGGATGTGGTGCGCGGGCTGGACGGAAAGTATTATCTGTTTTACTGTCTGGAGCCATTTCCGGAGATCTGCGTGGCAGTTTGTGATGCTCCTGCCGGTCAGTATGAATATCTGGGGATGGTTAAATATGCAGACGGCATCATTCTCGGTCAAAGAGAGGGGGATTATATCGGTTTTGATCCGGGAGTTTTTGTAGATGATGATGGAGAAATCTATCTCTATATTGGGAATGCACCGATTCGCCCGGAACAGGAGGATGGCACCAGGCACTCGATGGTGATGAAACTGGAAAAGGATATGCTGACAATCAAAGGAGAACCAGGAAAATTGATGCCTTCTATTACAGAAAGCGAAGGCACCGGATTTGAGGGACATGAATTTTTTGAGGCAAGCTCCATCCGTAAGATTAACGGAAGATATTATTTTGTATATTCTTCCGTCAACAGTCATGAGCTTTGCTATGCGGTGAGTGAGAGACCGGATGAAGGTTATGTGTATGGTGGGACACTGGTGGATATCGGTGATGTATATTTAAACGGCAGGGAAGCGAAGGATGCCGTGAACTGTCTGGGAAATACCCACGGTGGTATCGAATGTGCAGACGGGCAGTGGTACATCTTCTATCATCGGCAGAGTAACCGTACCAATTACAGCCGTCAGGGATGCGCGGAGAAGATTTATTTTGCCGAGGATGGCAGTATCGCGCAGGCGGAGGTGACTTCCTGCGGACTAAATTTCGGAGCACTGGAAGGAAAGGGAACATACCCTGCATATATTTGCTGTGCACTGCGGGCAAAACAAGGAGTGACATTCTCCCACCCACTGGCGATGAAGATGGATTTCCCATATTTGACACAGGATGGTTCAGACCTTGAGCCGGAGGATGAGAGAGCAAAGGCAGACCGGGAGAATCCGGTACAGTATATCAAAAATCTTCAGGATGGTTCTGTGGCCGGTTTTAAATATTTTGCATTTACGGATACCACCTCTGTCACTGTGGATGTACGAGGTGAGGCGAAGGGAAAGATTCAAGTGATTGTGGTACCGAAAGATACGGTGATTACAGAGTGTTATGCGGATATGAAGGCTCCGATTGCGGGAAGTGTCGAGGTGGATGTCAACAGTAAAGAGTGGACACAGGTGAGCGGGAAAGTACAAATTCCGTCTGGAGAGGCGGCGTTATACTTCAGATATGAGGGAGATGGAAAATTTGATATGTTGAGGTTTACCTTGGAATAAAAGTAAGCGGGGACTATTCTATGATGACAGAGCGACAGACAGAAGAACTTTTGAAACAATGTATGAGCATGAATTTATTGACATATTTTATGTATATTTTACCGATTGCGGAAAAGTCGGGCAGGTATAATACTGTAAATTAACAGGAAAAATATAATGATAGGAGGCAGGGTATGAGAGTCTATAATGTACAGATCAATCATTTGATGAAACCAGTAGGTATTGACGGCAGACAGATTCGTGTCAGCTGGAATGTGGATGATGCCGCCGCACAGAGTGCATATCAGGTAAAAGTGACAGATGCGGACGGAAACGTGCTGGAGGATTCCGGCAAGGTTACATCGGCAGATATCGTGTATATGCTGCAGAAACCACTTGCGTATAGAAGGAAATATAATGTTTGTGTACAGGCATGGGACGAGCGGGATATTGAATCCAAACCGCAGTGTGTGACGGTGATTACCGGCATCGACAAGAGTCAGTGGCAGGCACGGTGGATTAATCCGGAATTAGACGTCAATCCGAAAGAACGGCAGCGGGCAAGTTATCTGGTGAAAGATTTCATGTTGACAGCGAAACAGATGCAGTCGGCAGCCGAAAAAGGAGCTTACCTGTATGCGACTTGCCACGGCATCATGAACATTTACATTAACGGTTGTGAGATTACCGATCACCAGCTTATGCCGGGTACTCAGCAGTATAATAAGCGATTGATGGCAGAAACCATTGCGGTGAGCGAATTTTTACGGGAAGGTGAAAACCGGATTGTCGTCACTTTGGGAGACGGATGGTGGCGCGGCTCTATGGGGCATAGTCAGGAGCGTAATGTTTACGGTACGGACGTGGCTCTTCTGGCTCAATTGGAAATTGCTGCCGAGCCGGTACTTGTCACGGACGAAAGCTGGCAGGCAACACAGGAGGGGGCGTTGGGCAAAAATGACTTTATGGCCGGCGAGGAATATGACGCCACACGGGAAGAACTGTGTAATCTGCACGAAGTAAAGACAGAAAATTTTGGATTCGACAATCTTATTTGTGTCGATACTGTACCGGTTACGCCGCATGAGACGTTCAAGGCGAAATGGGTGGACACACCAAATGGGGAAAAGGTACTCGATTTCGGTCAGAATCTGGTCGGTTATGTCTGTCTGGCTTTTGAGGGGGCAGCAGGGAAAAAGTTGACGCTGACACATGGTGAGGAGCTGGATAAAGACGGTAATTTCACGACAGCAAATTTTCAGAATCCGCAGGTGGCGACGAAACAGGAAATCCAGTATACCTGTAAAGACGGCAGAAATGTTTATCATCCTACTAAGACGTATATGGGATTCCGTTATGTAAAGGTGGAAACCGAACTTGAGGTGCAGCCGGAATGGTTTACGGCGGTGGCGATTTATTCTGACATGCGCACAACAGCGGAATTTGACTGTGGCGTGGCGGAAGTCAACCAACTGTTTCAAAATGCATTGTGGTCGATGAAAGGGAATTTCGTGGATGTGCCGACGGACTGCCCGACCAGAGAAAAATCGGGGTATTCGGGGGATTGTCAGGCATATATCCATACGGCGATGTATCTGATGGATTGTTATCCGGTCTATGCCAAATGGCTGCGCGAGCAGGCCGCAGGTCAATATGAGGATGGCGTGGTGCCGCAGATTGCCCCGAAATGTAATGCGCCGGAAGAGAAACAAAAGGTGGGCGGCGTTTTGGAGATGGACGGTGGTATCGGCTGGTCGGATTCCTTTGAGATTGTGCCGTATCGTTTGCAGAAACGTTATGGTGACGGGAGTCTGATTGCAGAAAGCTATGAGGCGTTGAAGAAATGGACGGAGTATGAGATAAAACGTGCGGAAAAGACCAGACTGGTCAACAGAAAAACTTTGCCTCGTGAACATCGGAAATATATGATTGATACCGGCTGGATGTGGGGCGAGTGGCTGGAACCGAGCCAGAACAATGACGGCGGTGTCGAGTATATGAAAAATTTGGTGATAAAGGGCGACCCGGAAGTGGGAACGGCATTCTTTTATCTGCATTTGTGTTATATGGAAGAGATGGCGCAGAAAATGGGAAGGAGCGAGGATGCCGCACGTTATCACGACATTTCAGAGAAAGCGAAAGCTGCTTACCGGGCAGTCTATACGAAGGAGGGAAGGGTGACAGAAGGAACGCGGCAATGCCGTTTTGTGCGCCCGATTGCTCATGACCTGCTGACGGAAGAAGAAAAACAGCAGGCGGCGTCGGATTTAGCCGGAAAGATAGCAGAAAACGGAAACCATCTGAATACCGGATTTTTGACGACACATGAACTGTGCCGTGCTTTAAGCCGCAACGGGCAGAATCAGACCGCTTATGATCTACTTTTGCAGGAAGAGAAACCGGGCTGGCTCTATGCGGTAAAAAAAGGTTGTACGACTATTCCGGAAAGTTGGGATTGCTTTGACGAAGAGGGAAATCCGAAAGATTCTTTCAATCATTATTCTTACGGAGCAATTGTCGGATGGCTGATGGACTGCGTGTGCGGTATCAACGTTGAGGATGGCGCAATCACTATTCGTCCTTATCCGGATGAGCGGCTTGGATATGCCAGAGCGGTATATGACTCACCTTATGGGAAGATTGTATCACAGTGGGAGTATCAGGCTGGAACGTGTCACTACGAGATAGAGGTTCCCTGCAATATGAGGGCGACGGTGGTACTGCCGGGCAGAGAACCACAGACGGTGTCCGCAGGAATCTATACTTATTAATTGCGAATGTTTCATGGAAACGGCACAGAATTAAAATGTCTGTGCCGTTTCTTTCTATCTATTTTGATTTTGTTCACGGTACTCACTGGGTGACATGCCGACATATTTTTGAAAACAATCTGCGAAATAGCTGCGTGAGCAGAAGTGCAGGGCAGTACTGATTTCCTGAATACTCTCCTGTGTGGTGGCAAGCAAATGTTTTGCATACTCAATTTTATGTTCTTTGATATAATTGTTAATGCTTGTACCTACTTCTTTTTTGAATTTTCTGGACAGATAATACGAAGTATATCCGACTTTATCAGCCAGCATTTCGATATCCAGATCATCTGTGATATGCATGGAAATATAATCACAGCAAGTTTGTATGGACTTCGAGACCGCAGCGTTTTGCCTGCATTGATGAACACGGTAAATGAAGTCCTCATACATCGTGTGATTCAAGAATGCGGTTTCCGTAAGTGTTTTGCAGTTATGGATAGCTTCCCCATATATGTCACACAAATCATAGGCAGTGGAGGCCGGGAGTCCTCCTTTGATCGCAGCCCGGCTGCAAAGAATTAAAAAAGCATGTGCGGAATACTTGCCGTGCTGTACAGGATCTCCGATTTTGGAATAACTGCCGACACTGGAGGTTCCGGCTTTGGCCAGTATTGACTTGTAATTCAGGTTTCCTTGTTCCACCATGGAAAGAAGTTCGGTTTCCACATTATGAATACCAGGATGTTCATGGCTGGATATTTTACGCTGTGCGATTTGGTTATTCCCTGTTCCGGAGACTCTGGAGATATATGCATAGTCTGTTCCCTGAGCTGATTTTTGTTCTTCTGTGTTCCCTTTCACTTGATGCTGCAAGTCTCCCACGGTCAGCTTTTCGTTTCGGATACTATAATGGAACATAATAGTATCTGTCTCTTATACACATCTGACGCTGCCGACGATACTCCTTGTGTAG
>CALZPS010000040.1 GCA_945827765.1 uncultured Lachnospiraceae bacterium
CTAGTACGGTCTCGTGGGCTCGGAGATGTGTATAAGAGACAGATTTTGATATCGAGGACAACAAAGTAACCAATGTCTCTTTCAAAGGCGGCTGTAACGGAAACACACAGGGACTTTCCCGCCTGATTGAGGGCATGGATGTCGATGAAGCCATCTCACGTCTGGAGGGTATCCGCTGCGGATTCAAATCCACATCCTGTCCCGACCAGCTTGCGAAAGCATTAAAACAAGCAGCCGGCAAATAATTGCTGACTGCTTGTCATCCTTTTTATCTTTCGTTTTTTCGCATTTGCCATGAGCAATGAGAGCAGCCACTGTTTGTATAAGAAATTGTGGCGTTTCTTAGAGATGGGACTCGATTTAATATTTTTTTATTGTTTTTTTCTTATATAAAATTCAATCTTCCATATTAAATTGTCATCCTTATATCACACGGTGGCTGCTCTCATTGCTCATTCTGCGAAACTCAGTAAAACTCCGGATTACCTGGCCTCAAATACCTCACTTTCAGAAAATGAAGATTCATATGGGTAAGCATCCCCGGCCAGATGTTCACAATGTATCCGGTAAGAATGTCCCCGCTCTACCGAAAGAATCTTTCTCCAGTCCAGATACTCGGTCTCGTAAGTATCCCTTCTCCAGCAATTAACCCTTGTCCACTGTCCGCTGGTCTCGTCATACTGCTCCACATAAGCTATGATGGATAAGAAATCAACTTTCCGGTCTGCTATCGTCATACCATACACGTAGATTCTGCCCGGACCTGCCCCGGAAATCTTGCAGATACCCTCCATCTCCACTTATCCGCCCCTTTGCCTTATCGTCTAAATGATTATCCTATAAAGATGCCATCGGTATAGGAAGCATCTGAATCATACGGAAAGTCCGCATCATTTCCGGCAAAATGATCACAGCGTACACGGTAGTAATAACCACGCTCGACACCCAATGTCTTGCCAGATTCAACATAGAAATGGTTTCGTTTCTCAGCTGTCCAAGTAGTTACCTGATGCCAGCGTCCTGTTGTTGGATTAAAACGGTCAACATACACTACCACACCTACATAATCTACATAATGGTTTGCAGTCGTTGCTCCATACGCATAAATCTTGCCGGCTCCTGGGGTGTTGATTATGCTTTCTCCATCCATCAAATGGTATCCTCGTGCCAAGCTGTCCGAAGTGTATCCGGCAGAGCTTTCCTGCATCGTCAGATAGGAACCATCCACGCATAACCTCTCGTCCTCCGCGTGAGCGACATTGGCAGTTCCCAGAACCATCGAACAAATTAATGCCATGGAACAAATGAATGATAATATTCGTTTTTTCATATTGCACTCCCTTTTTAAATTTTTCTCGAAGTATTTCCCCTTCTACTATACAGACAATTGAACCGACAAAAACTTACGCGATTTTTCAAAAAAAGAGTAAATTATTTAAAATGGTTTCAAATTCATCCTTTTCCATAACTCCCTTTAGCTGATAATGGACGTCTCTGTATACAAAATCTGCAATTCTACAATGTTCCTTATAATCTTCGACTTCATATTCTCTTATTGTTATTTCCACATCTTTTACGACCATCTGATACTCATTTATTACTTTGTCCCCTTCCTTTTGTCCGCGCGAGGAATCCTTATCATTCAAGTATATGTTATACCGAATTATCTCATCACCATACTGGTAGAAAAAACGTGCCTGTGCCAAGGAATCATCTATCTGTACCTCTTCCAAAAGCATTTCCTCCGGTTTATTTCGAATTCTGACTACATAAATTCCTAATTCTTCCTCAACCTTCCGATATGCCAGTACCTCTTCCCCATCCTCCGAATTCATCGCATCCATATCATCTACATTCAATATTTTCGTTGAATTCTCTCCTTCACCATTAAACCGTTCCCACCAGACTTTCAGATATGATTTGCTGCCAACCGCAGTCATGCTCATCCCCATCACCAGAATAAATGCCGCCGCCAATATTATCCATAATGCTCTCTTCCGTTTTTTGCGATATCTGACCACCGGTTTCTTTTCTTCGTCCACAGGATTTGCCGTCGTATCTTCCTTCTTCGGATGCTCCATCTCCGGCATCAGTTCCTCCGCAAATTCCGCCTCTTCTCTCAACCGTTCCTCTTGTAATACTTTCTCCAGTGCGTGGGCGCGCGCAAAAAAGACAGCATCCATCTCCTCACTCACATTTATCTCTGCAAGATCCGGATGTTGTTCTATTTCCTTTTTTAGCTCTTCTGTCTCTCGCTCTAGTTCTTCCTGCAGTGACAGTTTTATCGTTTCTTTCATACGGTTACCTTTCGTTTTGACTAAGAAGTCGTCCTGACGACTGAGCAATGACGGATTGTCCCTGCTGTTTCACAGTTCAGCATCATTTCACAGTTCGACATCATTCGACGTTTCTTATTCTTGACATTTCTTTAAATAAGGTTATTATGAACATATAACTATTTATATTAATCATTGGAGGTTCTTCTTATGAAACGTATCATACTTACCGGCGGTGGCTCTGCCGGTCATGTTACTCCGAATATTGCCCTTATCCCCAAATTACAGGAATTGGGGTATGATATTCAATACATAGGTTCGTATCAGGGTATCGAAAAGGACCTGATTGAACCATTCGGCATTCCTTACCACGGAATTTCCTCAGGTAAACTGCGCCGCTATTTCAGCGTACAAAATTTTACCGACCCCTTCCGCGTACTCAAAGGACTTGGGCAGGCTCATAAGCTGATTCATGATCTGAAACCGGATGTCATCTTCTCCAAAGGAGGTTTCGTCTCCGTACCGGTCGTACTTGCCGGGAAACACAATCACGTGCCGGTCATCATCCACGAATCCGATATGACTCCCGGATTAGCCAACAAACTCGCTATCCCCGGCGCCAGCAAAGTCTGCTGTAACTTCCCGGAGACACTCCAGCACCTGCCAAAAGAGAAAGCAGTGTTGACAGGCTCCCCGATTCGTCAGGAGCTTCTGTCCGGAAATAAGCTCGCAGCGCTGGACTTCTGTGGATTTACTGCCGACAAACCGGTGATTCTGGTCATCGGCGGAAGTCTTGGGGCTGTAGCTGTCAATAACGCGGTGCGCTCCGCCCTGCCCAAACTGTTGGAGAACTTTCAGGTCATCCATCTCTGCGGAAAAGGTAAGATGGACGAATCACTTATGGATACCAAAGGCTACCGCCAGTTTGAGTACATCAAAGATGAACTGCGCGACCTGTTTGCGCTTGCCGACATCGTGATTTCCCGCGCCGGTGCCAATGCTATCTGCGAGCTGTTAGCGCTTCGCAAGCCCAATCTGCTGATTCCGCTTTCTGCCAATGCCAGCCGCGGCGACCAGATTCTGAACGCCCGTTCCTTTGAACGGCAAGGATTCAGTATCGTGTTAGAGGAAGAAGAGACGAATGACGAGACACTTCTTACTGCTGTCCACGATCTATATGAGCATCGCGATACCTATATTCAGGCCATGCGTAATTCTGCAATGCAGGATTCCATCGACACAATTGTCCGTTTAATCGAAGAAACCGGACGCTGAAGTGAAATCTTACCACAGGGTTGAAAGTTCTGCTTTCAACCCCTTTTCTGTACAGAAACCATTTCTATTTCTGTTTCATTTCCTCATACTCTACGCCATACGTCTCCCGAATCCATTCCCTCGCTCTATGCAGCATCACCTGATATGCATTCAAACTCATATTCATCGTCTTCGCCGCTTCCTTCTGGGGCATCTCCATATGTGCCTCGAGCAGTAAAGCATCATGCCAACGTCTATTCTTTTCTATCAATCCCGCCATCACACGGTCATGTAACTCTGCCTTTTGTCTGTTTAAAGCCTCTTCCAGATATGTTTCCTCAGCACTTTCACCGGGTGGCTCGTATTCAAAAGGTTCTTCGCTTTCATCCTGCAGGACAATATCATCCGTCCGCACTTCCCATTTCATAACTTTTTTACAGTAATTAAGTGCCAGGTGTTTTGCGGTAACAAACAGCCACGACTCTATATTACGGATTTCCTCACTTTGTTCCATAAGCCGCAGCAGTCTCAAAAATGTTTCCTGCATGATATCTTCTGCGATGTCCAAATCCTTTACTCGTATATACGCTACTCTTAAAATGGGGTTCTTGTACTTCTCATAAATCCTGTTAAATTCATGATTCTCTGTCACGTCTCTCTCCCCAGTCTCATTCCATCTTCTTAACTATCTCTTCTCTGTCTTCATCTGTCAATGTTCCCATCCGCCAGCCAAGTCCTACATTGTCACCCTTATAACGTGGAATCATATGCATATGAAAATGAAATACACTTTGTCCGGCACATTCTTCATTATTCTGCACAATATTATAGCCATCACAGTTCAGCACATCCCGCATTTTACCTGTCATCTTCTTTGCCAGCACCAGCACCTTTGCCGCCAGCTTATCATCCAGATCATACAAATTGCGGTAATGCTCCTTCGGTAATATCAAGGCGTGTCCTTTCGATGCAGGATTCAGATCCAATATTACTCTGAAATCTTCATCCTCGTACAATGTCGCTGCCGGTATTTCCCCCGCCGCTATCTTACAAAAAATACAATTTTCGTCTCTCATCTCTACACCCTCTCTTCATCTTTTCGCTCATTATATCCTATTTTTTGAAAAAAGAGAAGTTATTTCCCTGAATTTGTCTACTCATACTTTTTGTATATGTATAAATATAAAACTGATAAATGTCGAAAAAAAGCACAAATTTTCGAATTTAGTCTATTGAACCGGCCGCCTTTCCATGTTAGACTACCTAACAAAACAATAGCAAATTTACCACCGAAAGGAGTTTCTATTCCTATGCTGCGCAATATCGACACCCGCAAATTGAATACCTTGATGGAGCAAAATGAGGACGCCAGACAAATAATCAACCAGTTACTTGAAAATCATCAGACCCTTACCTCTACTATTTCGCACGAAATCCGCAATCCGCTTACGCTCATTTCATCCTCACTGCAGCTGATACAGGCACAACATCCGGAAGTGAAGCAGTTTTACGGATGGGAACAGGCTATGGAAGATGTGGATTTTATGCGCCGCCTTTTAGACGAGCTTTCCTCCTTCAATAACGGAAACCGGCTGCGCCTGTCCGTCTTCTCCATCGAACAGCTTTTAAAAAGCATCGCTGTTTCGTTTGCCATTTCCCTAAACGAACAAAACAGCGCGATTGAATTTTCATCCCGGATCCCTTCTGATTTAGGAGATATCACCGGTGACAGATTAAAACTGGAAGAAGTCATCCTCAACCTTCTTCGCAATGCCAGAGATGCCATAAACGGACAGGGTACCATTCAGCTCTTTGCTAAACGGTGCGCAGACACGATACATATCCGCATCAAAGATACGGGCTGTGGGATCCCCGCCGAACATCTGGAATCTATCTTTGAACCATTTCAAACCTACAAACCGGATGGTACCGGGCTTGGACTGGCTCTGTCCCGCCAGATTATCACGGCACACAAAGGTAACATTTCCGTGTTTTCTAAAGAGGGCGAGGGGAGCACTTTCACCGTGACCATTCCGGCTTAAATTTGGTTCTGACTCATACGTATTGGGCCGATATCGCCTTACCTGACACCCTCAGGAATCCATTGCCTCTGACGCCTCATCGGATTCCATAATCAAATCATCCCAGATTCCCCAACGTTTGCTGCGGATTTTTTGTGCAGCAGTCTTCCATGTCCCCCACCAGCCTTTTTCCTCACGTATGACATCCACAGGCGGGGACTTTTTGTGACCCTTATATTGGGTATACTCTTCCAATTGTTCTCCTTCCTTGTCCAATCGACAATCTTCTTTTTGGGGGTTATCCTCATCCGTTAAACAAAATACATCGCCAAATCTTTTTGTTTCCTCCTTTGCTTCCGTCTCAGCCTGTTTTCTTTCCAGTTCATGCTGTTTATATTCTTCCATAATTAATCTTAAATCATAATGCTCCTGCAGTGTCGCCTTATGGAGTTCGTATGCCAAAAAGATTCCATCCACATCTCCATAATCCAATGTCTTTACAAAATATTCCGTTAACTGGTGAAATGATTTCCCCAAATCTGCCTCAAGCCCCGGGCAATAACAAAAGTACCACTGTCCGGAATAGCAAAAAACGTATTCCGGATCAAGGAGTAAACAATCAGGATTTAACATATACTCTTGTAAGTTTTCTATTGTTGCCAGCAAAGCGGATATCACTTCCGATATTGTCTGCTTTTTTATTGCAGCCTTTTCGTGCATCCTTTTCATAGATGTAAAACCGCCAACTTCGTAGGTATATCTTGCCCTTTCTCCCACCGCGCACCCTTCCACAGCCAGAACTCCTGCTATCTGATTCTGCCGCAGCATCGGCATCTGATAATCCTCTTCATATTCTTTATCTATTATAAGATGTAAATATACTCTATTTAATTTTGTTTCATATTCTGTCCGAAACATACAATTGCCTTTCACTCTGTTTTCCCTTCATCTGTCATCCACTTTTGCAGAATCTGCATCCTGCGTAAACTTTTTTCCGGTTTTGAAATTACAGCCCTCTGCAAAACCTCTATACGCATATACCCTTTTTGTGCGGATGCTGTAATCTCTATTTCATCGTCTGTTTGAGCTGTCTCTACGGTTACTTTTGAAAATAAAATCAATTTCCCGTCTATCTGATTTTGAAAAAATGCCTCCAGATTCACTGTTCCCTGCGCTCCTGCTTTTCGCTCATACTGCGCTGCAGTGACCACTGTCTCCCCTGCCGCACCCATCAGAATATTTTTGTCATGATAATAAAAAACACTATATATCACCATCTGAAATACCGTCAACAAAACAGGGAGCAAATACGCCATCTCTACGGTCAATGTTCCTGACAACCGTACTTTTCTTCTCTTTTCACACCACACTTTTTATCTCCCTGCTGCCATCACAATCATATACGCTGTGCCCAGAAACGGCACAAATGGAAAAGAGGTCTTTCTTCGAAACTTGCATCTCATCAAGATAACCGCCGCATACAAGGCTGTCAGAAAAAATGCAGTCATCAACAGACACATTAGCTCCCAGATTCCCAAATATATGCCCAATATGCCAATCAGTACACCATCCCCATATCCCAACGCCTCCCCTGTTGTTTTACTGACTATCAAAAATACAATTCCCACTGCTGCCCCCGACAGCCACAAAACAATCGGCATCTTTTTCTCTATCAACTGATATGTCAGCGCCAGCATAACACCTGTTCCCAGCAGCCATACCGGAAGACTTTTCTTTCTAATATCTGCAATTGCCAACACACCCAAGTAACACGTACAAATCACTTTACTCACCAAAACCATTCTCTGATTCTCCTTTTACTCACTTTTATTGCGCACACTTACTACACGCACTCCTTCCTGTCACATCTGATATCTTCACCGCCCGAATCGTTCGCTTCAGCCCGTTGCAGTTTAACGAGTGATGATACTTATTTCCATAATCAGTAATATAAACTCCTGACATTGAAGCTGCATGTACACATTGTTCACATGCATGATACATACTGCCATCCAGATTCCTCACCCCCGGCAAATCGTCAACCGGAACATAACGAATAGATAGCTGCAAGTACCTGCATTGATAATCTTCGTGATATACCACACCGTAATCTGTAATAAATACAATCCTATCATCCGCATTTTCCATTTGCGGACGTTGATAGCCGTTCCATGCTTTCATCTGAAATGATTCATTCAACTTTACAGTCAGGTTCAAAAATCCGGGAAACGGCAGTCGAACCTTATACCATACATTTATGTCAATTATTCCTTCTGTCTCGTCATAGTAAGACGTCCAGCAGTTCAGACCACTGCTGCCCCCTTCTATTGCACTGCGCTCTATTCGTTCTGCCCCGATTAAATTTACGATATCAGCCTCCAGTTTCCACGGATTTAAAACCGGTACTGCCACGACATCCACCGCCGCTTTCCTTGCCGCATTTTGTACTGCATTGCGAACACTAAACTGAATAGACTGAATTTCCAACAAATAGACCAGGCATACTACTGACAGAAAAAATACCGGCAACACCAACGCGGCTTCAACTGTCAGACTCCCTTTTGGTTGCATCATCTTTTTTAAGCACATACTTTCTTCTAACCATATCTTTTCTTTTGAGCCCGGTACAGATACCCTTTCTTTTTTGAATTCGGACGAATATCTACTTTCCAAAGAACGGATTCTCTCTGCCGCTCTTTGCCCGGGCGAACGTTTTACACCCTTTCATTTCAAACAAACACTGATCAGTCTTTTCCTTTCTATATATTTTTGTAAATGGAGGCATCGGTTCGCGGGACTACGAACCTTGGATAACACTCACTTTGAGAAGAAAGGGTATCTGTACCAGGCTCAAACCTTCAATCACAAATATCCGAAATACGCAGGAAATGAATAGGTATATCCATTCCCGATTTCCGCTATGTTTTCTAACTTTATTTTTGTCACACAGGCATCCGCACGAAAATTGTCCAGACCATTTTCCAGCCGCAAATTTTGCTCCACTCGATCCAACGTGCGCATCGTCAACTGTGCATCCTTCTCCAAAAAGAGTAAAATCTGCAGATACTCCGCATATGTCATCCCTTCCTGTGCATCTGCTCCTTCCGACTGCACCTCTCCCGTGCCGAGCTGAAACAGGGCGGACAAGTTTAGCTGCCATGTTTCCTTCGTTTTGACAAGCACAGTACGGCCGCCTGCCAGCAATCCCCGCAAATCCATTACGCTTTCCCCGAATGCCCACAGCACTAGTATGATTTGTTTCAGTATCTCAATTGTCTCGGGCTGCAGCAGTAATATAGATATCGCCGCCGCAAATGTCTCCGCCTCAGACTGTTTCTCTGCATCTGTCATCAGATACATATAGTTTGCCGCAAACCGAAAGAACAGTAGTTTATTCACTATCTCCTTTAGATTTTCTGCATCGCTTCCTTTCCCGCAAAGAATATATTCCAATTCATAGTCCAACGAACGGCCTTCTGCCTTTGACTCAGTGGCACAGCCAAAACATTCAACGATGTATTGCTCAAATAATAGCCGCTCTTCCAATTGACCAACGGTGCTGTAAACCGGAAAGCTGCCGCGTCCCACATTTCGGGTACGCACAGATACCTGTTCCTGAAGCGATACCGATTTATCGGACAACACAAAGTTTTCTGGCAACACCAGTGACAATAACCCATTCTGCCTTGCCCACAGTAAGTTGTCCGCTTCTTCGGGCAGTAAGTCTACGTTCACGTTCAACGCCTCGTCCAACTCACCGGAAATTTCTTTTCCCCGTATCTCCTGTTCTTCCCATTCCGCCGCCACCCCTGTCAGATCTCGTACTGTCTCTTATACACATCTGACGCTGCCGACGATACTCCTTGTGTAG
>CALZPS010000041.1 GCA_945827765.1 uncultured Lachnospiraceae bacterium
GACTTGTTCGAGTCATATGTAGGTTCTCTTGTATCCGCATTGACTCTGGGGGCAGCTGCTGCTACGGTATCGGGAGTATTGTATCCGCTGGCTATCGCAGCGTGCGGTCTGTTGGCATCTATTATTGCGACCTTCTTTGTAAAAGGAGGAGAAAACAGCAATCCACAGAAAGCACTGACCAGAGGCAGTTATGTCTCAGCAGCGATTGTAATTGTGGCATCTCTTGTGCTTAGTTTTGTACTGTTTGACGGAGTTTCGGCAGCGATTGCCGTAATCGCGGGTCTGGTTGTCGGAGTTATCATCGGAAATGTGACAGAATATTATACTTCTGCGGATTATAAACCGGTAAAGAGAATTGGAGAACAGTCGGAAACAGGTGCAGCGACGACGATTATCAGTGGTATCGCAGTAGGTATGCAGTCCACGGCAATTCCGATGCTGCTGATTTGTGCAGGCATTTTTATCGCATATAAAGCAAATGGACTGTATGGTATCGCACTTGCAGCAGTAGGTATGTTGTCCACAACCGGAATTACAGTTGCAGTTGACGCATATGGTCCAATCGCAGACAATGCAGGTGGTATCGCGGAAATGTCCGGGCTGGATGAATCTGTGCGCGAGATTACCGATAAACTGGATTCTGTCGGCAATACAACAGCGGCGATGGGAAAAGGGTTTGCAATTGGTTCTGCAGCGCTAACGGCATTGGCACTGTTTGTATCTTATGCTAATGCTGTCGGACTGGAGGCAAGTGGAATTAATCTTCTGAATTATAAAGTAATCATAGGCCTTTTCATTGGCGGTATGCTGACATTTTTGTTTTCCGCACTTACGATGGATTCTGTATCCAAGGCGGCGTACAAGATGATTGAGGAAGTCAGACGACAGTTCCGTGAGAAACCGGGTATTATGAGAGGAACAGATAAACCGGATTATACCTCCTGTGTGGCAATTTCAACAACTGCGGCGCTTCATGAAATGATGCTTCCGGGTATCATGGCAGTAGCCGTTCCGTTGGTAGTGGGAATTCTGCTTGGCGTGGAGGCTCTTGGTGGTCTGCTGGGCGGCGCTTTGGTGACAGGTGTACTGATGGCAATCTTTATGTCTAACTCCGGCGGTGCATGGGATAATGCCAAGAAATACATAGAAGTCGGCAATCATGGCGGCAAAGGCAGTGAGGCACACAAGGCTGCTGTTGTGGGTGATACGGTCGGAGATCCGTTCAAGGATACGTCAGGTCCGTCCATCAACATTCTGATTAAGCTGATGACAATCGTGTCACTGGTATTTGCACCGTTGTTCTTGGCAATCGGAGGACTGTTGTAAAAAAACAACTGCCTGAGAAAATATCCAAATGAAATCGAGCAGGAGGAAATTCTCTTATTAAGAGATTCCTCCTGCTCGATTCGTTTTTCTTTTTCATTTACAAGGGTAAATAATTATTTGTTTTTAAGCAGAACCATAACCCCCTGGTATGATTCAAATGGCATTGTTTAGCATCGTAAAATTATTCCGGTATCAGCTCTCCGTTTTTATATAACTGCAGCACATGCTGAATACGTTCACTCGGATTCAGCAGAGTACTGATGGAACCGTCATGATTTAAAGTGTCGATTACCAAGGCGATATATTTACTCATGTCACAATTGATATAATACGGTTTTGCCAATAATTCCGGCGTCTGGTAAATCAGATTTGTAGTGAGGATACCGGTAATCAATCCCTGCGCGTATGCCTCATCGAATTTTTCCATTCCGTTTGTGAAAAGTCCGAATGTGGCAGCGGCAAAAATCCGGTTTGCTTTTCTGCGTTTCAATTCTGTCGCTACATCAATGATACTGTCTCCGGAAGAGATCATATCGTCAATGATAATGACATCTTTTCCCTCAACGGAGCTGCCTAGAAATTCGTGGGCAACGATAGGATTCCGGCCGTTTACAATACGGGTATAATCACGTCTCTTGTAGAACATACCCATGTCCAGTCCTAACACATTGGCAAGATATACGGCACGGTTAGTTCCGCCTTCATCCGGGCTGATGACCATCATGTGGTCGCTGTCAATCTGTAAATCAGGCACGGTAGAGAGAAGACTTTTTATGAACTGATAAGACGGGGATACTGTCTCAAATCCGTTCAGCGGAATAGCATTCTGCACACGTGGGTCATGAGCATCAAAGGTGATGATGTTGGAAACACCCATGCGTACCAGCTCTTGCAAAGCAAGCGCACAGTCCAGAGATTCTCGTCCGCTGCGTTTATGCTGACGGCTTTCATACAAAAACGGCATGATTACATTGATGCGTCTGCTTTTGCCTCCCACTGCGGCAATGATGCGCTTCAGATTTTGAAAATGATCGTCCGGGGACATATGATTGATGTTGCCTGACAGCGAGTATGTTACGCTGTAATTCAACACGTCAACCATCAGATATAAATCTTTTCCACGAATGGATTCATTGATGATACCTTTTGCCTCACCGGAGCCAAAACGAGGAACCTTGGAATCGATAATATAAGTGTCTCTGACATAGCCTGTAAAAGCAACATCGTCCTTATACTGATGTGCACTTTCGCTGCGCCACTTGACAAGGTAATCATTGACTTTGCTGCCAAGCTCCTCACAGCCGGTTATCGGAATAAGTCCCAATGCCCCGACCGGAATGTTTTCTAAAACTCTTTCACTTCTGCGAATCATAATGATCCTCCCTTTTGCGTAATTTCTTTTTGAGGCGAATATCATCCCCAAGTAATTTCAACATCGTATAATTGCTTGTGATACGGGAAAATGACCGCTCCGTATATAAATCTGCCAACGTATCCAGGGACAGATTTGTGGAAATCACGGTTGATTTTTTGTTTAACAGTCGTTCATTGATGCAGGAAAATAACTGAGATACAACAAAATTATTTGTAAACTCTGTCCCTAAATCGTCAATGATCAACAAATCACAATCATAGATGTACTCCTGCATCTCTTTTGAATTGGCGCTGCCTTTGTCAAAAGCACTCTGCGCCAGAATGTTGAAAAGCGATGGTGCAGAAAAATAAATAACAGAAAATCCCTGTTCTATCAACTCGCGGGCAATACAGTTGGAAAGGAAAGTCTTGCCGACTCCCACATCCCCGTATAAAAACAGATTGCCATGTTTTTCCGGAAATGTACGGACAAATTCTTTACAGACAGCTAATGTATCAGCCATCATTGCCCGTGCAGGATAAGAGTGGTTTGACTTGGTTTCCAGATAATTCAAGGGATAGTAATCCAGTTGGAATGTATCAAAATTCTCCTTCTGCAAAATCTCCTTCAGATTAGATTGTTCATAAAGCAATGAGCATACTGCTTTTTTAAAACAATGACATTTTTGGCTGCCGATATAGCCTGTATCCTGACAATCGCTGCATTCATAGACCGGCTCCAGATAGTCAGCGGGAAATCCACAGGATTTCAAAAGTTCCTGCTTGGAACTTCTAAGGATAGCCAGTTCCTCTTTTAAAGAATCTACGGCCTTGTCGTCGCCGTTTAACAGACGTTTGCCATAGCTGACGGAAAGTGCTGAGATAGACTCGTCCAGAGCCTGAAATTCCGGTGACTTTTGGTATACTTCCTTGTAATGGGCATTCATAAGGTCGCGGCTTCTCGCTTGTTTTTGTTCATATGTCCGCATAATGGACTGATATTGTGAAGTGTTAAGTCCCACGAAAATACTCCTTTTAATTACTGTTTAAGAGCCGTTCTTCCAGCGAATTCATATCATAAACGCGGCGCTCAAAATTGTTCATGTTTTTTGCAGCAGGTTTCTGACAGACAGAAGATTTCTTTGCGGCTTTTTCTTTTTGGAAAGCATCATCCAGTGAGGCGATATCCTGAAGGTGGTGAACCTGACTATCTTTCCACCGGGTCAGAATACTGTCAGCATACTCAAAACTCGGTTGATGTGTAGCTGAAACAGTACGATTTACAGCTTCACGGATGATATCGAGGGTAAAGCCAAATTCTTCAGTCCATTTTCGGATGTAGGAGAGCTCAGAATCTGCCGGTCCCCGGTTTTTGATGCCAAATGCATTTAGTATTGTATAACAATTCTTATTGTAATTCAAGGACTGTTGTCTGGCTTCTTCTACTGTGCTGATCCCTTCCTCTGCCCATGCGATGGCTACCTTCCGAATATAGTGAATACTTTTGTGATTGTTCTCCACGCAGGATTCAATCAGATATTCAATCAGGCTGGCGGACATTCCAAGAGTATCATAAAAATAAGTGATGGTGTCCACATCTGTTTTGGTCAGTGTTTTCCCCAGATATTGTTCGGCAATAAACAGAAGGGACTTCAATTCCTTCTGAGCTTTAAAAGAATCCAGAGGAATGGCCTTTCCGGAAATGGTCTTCTGAGCCCTGGGAGAGCTCTTTTGGGCAGACCCTGTCGAAACAGAGTCTGAAACCGGGACAGACTGTGCCGTAACAGAGTCCGAAACCGGGGCAGACTGTGCCGGAACAGGGTTCGGATTCGTGACGGACTGTGCCTGAGAAGATGCCGAAACAGGAATTTTATTTAACTCGAGGGTTCTGATCTGACCTTCGGAATCTTTCTCCAGTTTCAGCAGTCCCTGAGATTCCCAGTAACGGAATGCGCGCAAGATATCCTTTTCCGTGTTGTTTAAACAATCGGCAATCATAGATAGTGTCAATGTTTGATACGGGTCGTCCAGATGACGGAGCAAAAACAAATACACCTTTACAAATTCTCCGTTTGCCTGAATCATATAGTTGTCTATGAAATCATTGGAAATCAAAGTCGCATTTGTCTGAAATTTGTTCTTTAATGTTAGTGTCTTCATATGCCTCCCTGTCCTTTAACAGTATTTCCCCTCGTGCGTAAGGGTATTATAGCACTGAAATCCGGCAGGAAAAAGCATTTTTTTTGAGTTAGTGGCAACTTTTTTGTGGATAACTTTGTGTGGAAAATGTGGATAACTCTTATTTCAGAAACATTTCCCCAATGTTTACAACGTTTCCGGCTCCCATAGTTATCAACATGTCCCCTTCGGAACAGGACATTTTCAGAAAGTCTGCAATCTCCCCGAAACTTGGGTAATAGTGGACATCGATATCAAGTTTGCGGATTTCATCAGCCAAATCTTTGGATGAGATGCCGAGGTCATCGGTTTCCCGGGCAGCATAAATATCTGCAAGTATCACATGGTCAGCCTGAGAGAGCACTTCTGCAAATTCGTGAAAGAAAGCTTTCGTGCGTGTATAAGTATGCGGCTGGAATACACACCAGAGTTCTTTGTGAGGGTATTTTGCCGCCGCAGTCAATGTGGCACGTATTTCCGTCGGGTGATGTGCGTAATCATCAATGACAATCACTCCATTGCGGGTTCCTTTGTATTCAAAACGGCGGTCAGTTCCCTTGAAGGAGAGCAGTCCCCGGCTGATGATGTCGAAAGGAATGTTCAGGAGGCGGGCAGCTGCAATTGCAGCCAGCGCGTTTGATACGTTATGGGCGCCGGGTACAGAAAGTGAAATACGACCGAGCGAAAGTCCCCTTTCGATTACGTCAAATGATGCGTTTCCAAGTTTATCATACATGATATTATATGCGGTGTAATCACTGCCTTTCAGATAGCCGTAAGTAACCGTTTGACAATCAAGACCTGTGCATATTTCCTGATAATTCTCAATGTCAGTATTGATGACAAGTGTCCCGTCAGATGGAAGCAGGGCTGCAAAACGGCGGAATGAATGTCTGATATCTTCCAAATCTTTAAAAAAGTCCAAATGGTCCTCTTCAATATTTAATATCACACTGATTTTTGGGAAAAAATGCAGGAAACTGTTGGTATATTCACAGGCTTCGGTAAGGAATGTGTCTGAGTGTCCGACCCGGATATTCCCACCGATTGCTTTCAGAATACCGCCCACAGAGATGGTAGGATCCATGTCACCTTCCAGCAAAATATGAGAAAGCATGGAGGTTGTGGTCGTTTTGCCGTGTGTTCCGGAGACAGCAACGGGTGTCTTATAGTTTTTCATCAACTGTCCCAAAAGCTCTGCACGTGTCAATAGAGGAAGACCAAGAGCGGAAGCCTGTAAAAGCTCCGGGTTGGAACTACTGATTGCTGCAGTATATACAACACAGTCGATGCCGTCAATGATATTGTCAGCTTTCTGACCATAAAAAATATGTGCGCCTTTTTCTTCAAGCGCTCTGGTCAGAGGTGATTCACTGCTGTCGGAGCCGGAGATTGTAAAACCTTCCTGCAGGAGAATCTCAGCGAGACCACTCATGCTGATGCCTCCGATTCCTATAAAATGAATATGGACTGGGTTTTCAAAATTAATTTTATACATAAACAGATAACCTCTTCTCCTTATTGATATGAGTTGCCCGACAAATGAGCCTGACGTCTATTTTAGACTTCTATATTATAACTAGATATGAGAGAAATTGAAAGGAATTCCTTTTGTGCAAAATTAACAAAAAGTAGGAAAATAAGATTGAATAATTGTAAATATACACACAAACTGAAAAAAGTATGCTATAATACATCCAGATATTAGTCATGCGCACAATCATGCAGCGATTGACATGAGAGAAAGGAGACACAGGGTATGCGGATTACAGATGTACGTGTGCGAAAAGTGGCAAAAGAGGGAAAATTAAAGGCAGTGGTTTCGATCACTCTGGACGATGAATTTGTTGTTCATGATATCAAGGTGATTGAGGGTGAGAAAGGATTGTTCATTGCGATGCCCAGCAAGAAGGCTGCAGATGGAGAATACAGGGATATTGCCCATCCAATCAATTCCTCGACAAGAGAAAGAATACAGAGAATGATTTTGGACAAATATGAAGAGGCACTGGAAAACGAGCCGGAATATGTAATTGGTGAAATGTAATAAGCCAAGGGACAAATGAGCCTGACGTTGATTTCTTCGTGCTTCGCACTCCCAAAATCGACGAAAACATTCGCAATCCGCGCATTTTTCTGCGAAAAATGGCTGCTTGCTTATGCTTTGCGGGACCCATAGACATAAGAATACATGCAAGCATGTATTTTATGTCCATTTGTCCCTTGACTCATGTAATCTATGTCTGAGAGAAGACACAAGCTTCTGCGCAGCGGGCAACCGTCTGCAGAATAGTTTTTTCGCCTTCCCTAAAAGGGAAGTGCGGGAAGTTCAAAGCGCATAAGAGCATTTGTGACAGGGTGTCTGAACTCCAGACGGCAGGCATAGAGTTCGATGCGGCCGTCGGAACTGACCGCGTCTGCAGAATTTGACCATCCGTATTTGCTGTCGCCGACAATAGGACATCCAATTGCCGACATCTGGACGCGTATCTGGTGATGCCTGCCGGTGTCCAGCGTGATATCAGCGATACTTCGAAAGCCTTCTGTATGTACGATATGGTAATGCAGGCGGGCTTTTTTTGCGCCCGGAGTATCGCGGGAGCAGACAGCGGAACTGTTCGTGCGGGCATCCTTGCGCAGAAAGTGTTCTAACGTACCTTCAGACGGGGTGGGAATGCCCTCAAGGAGTGCGCGGTAATGTTTGCCGAAACCACGGGTGGTAAGCTGGTTGTTTAATTCGCGGGCAGCCGCCGGTGTTTTGGCAAATACAAGCAGACCTTCGACGGGCTGGTCGAGCCGGTGAATGACAGCCAGATAAGGCGGCTTTTTCACAGCCTGCTGTTGTACAATATGATTTTTTAACAGGCTTTCCATGTCGGGTGTGCCAATCCGGCGGCTCTGAGTGGGGACGCCTGCTGGTTTGACGCAGACTAAGACCGCGTCGTCTTCATACAATATTTTTATTTTTTCCTTATTCATAATCTTTTTACCCTTGGCTCTTCATAAATTCTTGACTTTTTTGCATAATCTGTCTAAACTGATTATCATACAAATATGTAACGAGGTCAAGAGATGGATAATTATGATTGGGAAAAATTTGGAGCAGATATAAAGTCAAGCGTACAGGACGCGATTGAGTCAGGGGATTACAGCCGGCTTAACCAGACTATCACGGACACTGTGAATGGTGTAGTGAACGGAGTGGGGGATGCCGTGCGGGAATTTACCGGACAAGGCTTTGGCGGACAGCGTATGGACGATGCATACAGACAGACGCGCAGAGAATATGATTATCGTACCGGTAAATATCGCGAGATACCAAAGGAGTCGCATCAATATCAGGAATCTTACAGTAAACAGGGAACGACGGGCAACGGCAATGGCAACGGCAGAAGAAACAACGATATGCCTGGCGGCGCAGAGAGGTACCGTTATCATTCCGATGGAAAAAATACACAGAATCAGCGCCCCCGATCGGAGCAGACAGCCCGTGCAAATGGTTATACCCTCTCGGGTACAGGCGGTCAGGGAAAGATGCAGCCGGCGTTGTTCGCACAGTTGACAGGCAGAAAGATCGGCGGGATGGCCTTGTCGGTTGTGGGATATTCGGCAGCAGTCATAAGTGGCGGTCTGGGACTGATTTGTCTGTTGAGAATGTTGGCATCCACGGCATCGGAAATGGCGATATTGGGAGCCGGAGTCGGTGTGTTTGCAGTTCTGGCAGCGATATTCGGAGCAGCTGCCGGTATCGGGACGAGCTGGCTTAAAAGCGTCAAGAGATTTCGCGCTTATATCAGGGAACTTGGCGGAAAAGAATACTGCGATATCAAAGGACTTGCACAGCGGATGCGCAAGACAACCAGATATGTGGTGAAAGATTTGCAGAAGATGATTTCCAGAGGGTGGTTTCGGGAAGGCCATCTGGATGAGCAAAAGACCTGCCTGATGGTAAGTCATGATGCATATCAACAATATACGGCACTTCTGGAACATACGGAGCAGAAAGAACGGGAAGAGCAGGAAGTAAAACGAAAAGCGGAGCAGCTGCGCAGGGAAGAGGCGGAAAACAGCAGTAGTCTGCCGCCGGAGGCACGAGAGGTACTGAAATCCGGGGATGAATATCTGCGCAAGATTCGTGCATGCAACGATGCGATACCCGGGGAAGAAATATCAGCCAAAATCTCGCGCATCGAGATATTGGTAGACCGTATTTTTGTCCGTGTGAAAGAACATCCGGATACAGTATCGGATTTGAACCGGATGATACAGTATTATCTGCCGACCACGGTGAAACTGTTAGAAGCATATGAGCAGTTGGACAGTCAGCCGGTTCAGGGAGAGAATATCCAGAGTTCCAAACAGGAGATTGAAAAGACACTGGATACGCTGAATGTGGCATTTGAAAAGCTCCTGTTAAGTTTATTACAGTTTTCTTCATTTGTTGTATCGTCGGACATTTCCGTGCTGCATACGATGCTGGCAC
>CALZPS010000042.1 GCA_945827765.1 uncultured Lachnospiraceae bacterium
TACACAAGGAGTATCGTCGGCAGCGTCAGATGTGTATAAGAGACAGCCAGAACATTCTCCCCCTGACGCAGATAGTTTGACACATCAATCGTCTCATAATAGTGCCGGTAGCGGTCTCCCCGGCATGGTCCCGACTGTACCCCGCAGCCGTTGACCCAGAGACGGTAGCGTGACGCCGCGGAGATGTCTATTGTCAGTTTTGCTGTTTCCTCCAGTCGGAAACTGTGACGGAAATATACAAATCTTCCGTTCATATCTCCTTGTAAAATTGCCTTTTCATGGATTTCCTCCTGAGGCAGCCCAATCCACATTGCTTTCTTCCACATCTTATATTTCCCCTTTTCCGTTTATGATACCACGGTTCTGCTGCGCAGCCGCCCGGCTCCTTGTGTTCGCGTATAGTTTGCCATATTTACGATAAAAATGCTTTCGCAAATCCGTCCCGTATTATCCAAAATCCGATATTTTTCAAAGAACAAAGATTCGCGCTTGCGAGCATTCTAATATGAAAAAAAGGAACAATTCTGCAAAATCGTTCCTTTTTGACATATTATAACAATTTGGGTTAAAAAAGTGAATTTTACCTTTCAGCTCCGGTTTATTGCCGCCAATTCTTCTATCTCTTCCTGCTCTCTCTGAATTCCACGCACCGTCAGCACCCCATCCGCCACCGTAAACTTCACGTTCATTCCGCCATACGACATTCCATAGATTCGTTCCGGCTCTTCCTGATAGGATGGTCTGGGGTCTTGTGAGAGAAGCTGTATCAGAATCTGTTCTTCTTCCGCCGTCACCTCAGATTTCCACTGCCCGGGAAATTCTACCCGCAGGTGGTACGACTTTTTCGCCTCCGCAAACCCGCCTTCCGCGTGCGGTATACTGTCCGCATATGGCAGATAGGGTTTGATGTCATAAATCGGGGTACCGTCCAGCATATCCACCCCGGACACATACAATACCGGACCCTGAGGCGTATCCATATCCAGTTTCTCCAGTTTCACACAGGACAGTCCCAGCGAATTCGGGCGAAACGGGGATCGGGTGGCGAACACTCCTTTGCGCACATTTCCGCCTAATCTGGGAGGGCGCACCGTCGGCGACCATTGTTCCCGGTGTGCCTTGGAGAAATCCCAAATCAGCCAGATATGGGAGTATTCTTCCAGCCCCCGAAAAGCTTGCGGCACACGGTACTTCGGCTCAAACACAATCTGCGACCACGCATCTGTCAGTCCGCTCTGCCGCGGGATACCGAATTTTTCCTGAAATCCATTCATAATATGTGCAATTGGTTCAATCTGCATGAGAAACTTCCTCTATAAAATACATTCTGGCATCAAAGTCCTGATACATTCTGGTGTTTTTTTCGTACCCGCTCCCGGCAAAGCCCTGACACAGCTTGACTCCTGCCTGATTCAGACATGCCCCGGATACTTCCACGCTCTCCTGCTCTCCATCCATCTTTACAAATCTGTCCGCAAGCTGCACCACCAGTCCGTCTTTTTTGAGCGGGATCGGCGATACGAGATTGATCAAATCTCCAAATTTACCGATGGACACCTTTTTCTCCTGATTGAAAAAATGATATCGCTTGTCCGGTGCAAGCCCCCGCGTCCTAAACTCCTCATAGCTATGGCTCGGCGCCGTCATTCCCTGCACCATCACACCCACCGCACAGCTTTTATCCGGCGCTACACACAGCCACTTGCATGCCTGCTGCCCCGGTCTGGGGCCAGACTCCGCAGATGCCCCCAATACTGCCAGTACATTTTCCATTCCCAGACTATTCCGTGCAGACGAATGCTCCAGCCGATACCACTGCCCGAACTGCAAAGTCCTGCGCCATTCTTTATATAATCGAATCTGCGCCGCAATCTCACTGCGCTCTTCCTTCGTCATCGCCGTCAGATTACATTCATATCCGAGTACCCCGAAGGATGCCACACAAAATCTGCTGTCCAGCGGAGTCTCCCGCAACGTCTGATGATTCGGACAGCCTGACACATGCGCGCCGATAACCGACTGCGGATAGCCATAACTGTATCCATTCTGAATGCGGGTGCGGCACAGTGCATCCGTATTGTCGCTCGCCCAAATCTGCGGCATATAGCATAAGATACCAAGGTCAAACCGGTTGCCGCCGGATGCGCAGCCCTCAAAAAGAATCTGCGGAAAACGCTCTGTCAAGGTCTTCATCACCTCGTACAATCCCATGATATAACGATGGGAAAATTCCTTCTGTCTTTGCGGCGGCAATGATTTGGAATATACATCTGAAAAATTGCGGTTCATATCCCATTTGACATAATGGATTTCGGCAGAGGAAAAAACTTCCGTCATCTGGGCAATGATTTCCTCTCGCACCTCTTTTCTTGTAAAATCAAGAATTCTCTGACTGCGCCCCTCCGAGTGATCACGCCCGGTTATCGCTACCGCATAATCCGGATGAGCCCGGTACAAATCAGAGTCTACATTCACCATCTCCGGCTCCACCCACACGCCAAGCTGCATATTGATAGCCTTCAGTTTTTCTGCCAGCCCGGCAAAGCCATGCGGAAGTTTCTTCGGATTGATTTTCCAGTCTCCCAGTGAACATGTATCGTTATTACGTTTTCCAAACCATCCGTCATCCACAACAAACAGTTCGATTCCTGCCTGTGCTCCTGCTTTTGCCAGCGAAAGAAGTTTACGCTCGTCAAAGTGGAAATAAGACGCCTCCCACGAATTCAAAAGTACCGGCCGCTCTTTATGTTTCCATTCACCGCGCACGATATGCTCTCTCACAAATGTATGCATATGCTTTGAAATATCCGAAAATCCATGGTCGGAAACCGTAAGTACCGCCTGAGGTGTTTCAAAACAATCTCCATCGTCCAGCATCCACGCGAAATCATCATCATTCACACCGGAAAGGAAACGGCTCTTTCCATGTCCGTCCACTTCCACCAGTTCCTTATGATTTCCGGAATAGATGAGATTGCACGCAAAGCATTCTCCACTTTCTTCCGTCGTCTGCGGATGTGCCAACATCACAAACGGATTTGCCACATTGGATGAATTACCGGTACGGGATGCGTTGCTTACACAGCCGCTGCGTACCAAAGTTTCCGAAAGATTCATCTCGTTCGCCCAATGTCCGCCGAATGTCACAAAACGATATCCGCTCCGCTCCAGATCCAACTGAACACTCATCAGACGGTCGATACAGATTCTGACACCGCTTTGATTATAAAGCACAGCACCGCGCACGATACAGTCTGCATCCGGGTAAACCGTATAATATAATTCCAGATAAATATTCTCATGCCGTTCCTTCAGACGGACATACAGTGTCTCTGCACCGCCATATGCCGCCGGCAAAGTCTCAAGCACCGGTGCTCCCGTTTCTGTCCGATGGCTCTCATACACAAAATCGGTCGTGCGGCTTCCGTCGGACAGGGTCAGTGCAATGAACGGCTGCCGAAAATCGCCTTTCCCCATCCCTGACATTTCCAGACAATATTCTTCCAGACACAGGTTCTTCCCTTTAAATTCTCCGTACGTTTCTTCTGAATAAGAAAGCGAACAGCCTGTCATATTGACCGCCTTGTGCCGCATCGCCTCATATTCTCCGGTTCCGATATCTAAAGAGGCTCCATAATACAAGTGCTCGAGCTGCCCACTTGGCATCACAGCAAATGCATAAGTTGTATGGTTCGTGTGTAATACAAAAAGTCCGTTTTCCGCTTTAATCATCTGACTATCCCCACTCTCTCTATTTTTCCGGCTATTCCTATTTTTCTAACCCGTCCTGTGCTTTCTTTTCTATCAATTATTGATATGTACGCAGTCTTTTCGCCTTTTTTCCCTTCGGTCTTCACGCAGATAATAAATTGTCGGCACCACCACCATCGTAAGTACAGTTGAGAAAAGCAGTCCGAACAATAATGTCACCGCCATCGGTGATGTCATCGGGTCACCGGAGATAATCAGCGGCACCAGACCGATACAGGTCGTAATACTCGAAATCATGATAGGTCGGAATCTCAGATTCACCGCCTCATGACAGGCATCCTTAAGCGGTATACCTTCTTTTCGCTGCGCGTCAATTACCTCAATCAACAGAATTCCGTTATTGACCACGATGCCAAACAGACTGACCACTCCAAGCAGCGCCATAACCTGCAAATCCATCTGCAGAATCCAAAGTCCCAGACAGCAGCCGATCAGGCTGAGCGGGATACTGGTAAGGATGTTCAAAGGCTTGGCAAAATCTTTAAACTGCAGCAACAAAATAATATAAATCGCCAGCACTGCAATCGGCACCGAGACAAGCAGACTGCCTAACAAGTCCATCATATTTTTCATCTCACCCTGTTCGACAATAGACACGCCCTCTGTATCCATCTGCGACACGTACTCATCCATAAATTCGGACTCGATATTTCCCGATACATAACCGGGCAGTACATCCGACAATACATTGACATATCGTTTCCCGTCATAATGCTTGATCAATGGAACCTGCGGCTCCAACGTAATCTCCGCAACCTGCCCTAACAGTACCTTGGTATCCGTACTGGAGGCTGATATCGGCATCTGCTGCAATTCTTCCAGACTATTGATATTCGCCCGCACAATAATATCCATCTCGCTTCCTGATGCCGTATACGTTGATGCCGTCGCTCCCATCAGGCTGGTATTCAGCTGCTTGATGACATCATATTTCAGCAGTCCGTAGCTGGAGAGCAGTTCACTGTCCAAATTCACTTTATACTGATACTGAGGAATAACTGCAGTATCACGCACATTGTTTGTACCCTCGATTTCATTCAATGCATAACACATTTCTTCTGCCAGAGCATTTAACTGATTCGTATCGTCCCCATACAAAGTATAGGTGATTTTTGCTTCTGTCGGAAGAGAATATTCCAGACATTTGACCTGAACAGTCGCTCCGGCAATGTTTTCATCCATCACCTGCTGAATCTGTCTCGCCACTGCCTCTGTACTTCCTGCCTCTTCCAGTTTTTCTTCATTCAGTTGAATCATCACTTGACCGACATTGTCCGCATCACTCAACGAGGCCACAGTCAAAAAGAAACTTGGCAGTCCGCCGCCCACGGATGCCGTATAGTTATCCACCTTCTCATCCTCGTCCAGCAGTTCTCCGATCTGTTCAATGATTTCTCCAGTCTCACGCAGATTTAACGTTTCCCCTCCCACATTGATATAAATCACCGGCTTTGGTGCATACGGGAAAAACTGTAATCCCAACTGCGTAACCAAGAACGCCGCCACACCAAGTGTCGCAAAACTTCCCACCAGTGTTTTGATCGGATTGGCGATGCCAAAATCTAATAAACGGTTAAAAATTTTTCTGACCAGGCCTTCTTTTTGTACACGCTCTTTCGATTCCGGCTTAAAGAAATAATATGCAAGCACCGGAATCCCGCACATCGCCATCACGTAGCTGGCTGTCAGGGCAGCAATCACCACAGTCGGAATCGTGCCCGCCACCGATCCGACAACTCCGGGTACAAAATAAATAATACTAAAGGTCACAATCGTTGTCAGTGTACTCGTCAGCACCGGAAGCCATGTAGTTTTCACAGCGCTGCGGATTGCCGTTTCGCGCTCCATGCCGACATTTAAATTATGCTGGATTTCCTCGCTCACCACAACCGCATTGTCCACCAGAATACCAAGACTGACGATCAATGCTGCAATCGAAATGAACTGGAACTCGATATCCAACAGATTCATCGCCACAAAGGTAATCAGGATACTGATCGGCAGTGCGGTACTGATGACCAATGCATTCCTGATCCGCACTCCAATCATAACCACCAGCATAATCAGCAGTACACTCTCTATCAAATTAACGATAAAATCATTGATATTTTCCTCGATTGCCTCAGGCGCATACATCACCTCATGGAATATCAGATCATCCGGCAGCTCTGCTTTCAGTTCTTCGATTTCCCTGCGTACATTTTTACCGATATTAACCGCATTGATTCCTTCGGTAAATTTACCGACCAGCAGCACACTGTCGCGTCCGTCCTGCAGGTAATATTTGTCACTTGCATCTTCGATGTAGACATCCGCAACATCTTTCAGCTTGACAAATGCCAGCCCGTCCTCGCCTCCGCCAATGACCGTATTCTCGATATCCTTCAGGCTCTCAAACAATCCGCTGCTTGATACCGTGACCGTCCCGCTGTCATATTCAATGCTGCCCGCAGGTATTGTCAGGTTTTGTGCCTGCATCAGGGAGAGAATATTTTCTATGGACACCCCGTAAGCCCGCATCTGCCGGATGTCCGCTTCCACTACGACCTGTTTCTCCTTTTCTCCATATATCGAGACACTGGCAACATCCTCGACATCCTGCAGCCGGTCTTTGATGGTCTGGCCGTACGAAACCAGTTCTTCCGCCGAATACACATCGCTGGAAAGGCTGATAATGAACTGGTTATTACTGATCAAATCCGTATTGATCTCACTCTCCATACAAGTGTCCGGCAAACTGCCCTGCACATCCGATACCGTCTGACGTAAATCATCTATCACATCATCCATCAGAACATCATTTTCATAATATACGATAATTACGCTGGCAGACTCCATGCTCATACTTGTATAATAGTCCACCTTATCCAACTTATCGATTTCTTCTTCCAGCTTATTCGTGACAAAACTTTCCACATCCTCCGGTGCCGCTCCCGGATAAATCGTGCTGACAACGGCTACCGCAATGGTTGCATCCGGGTTTTCCTGTTTTGGAATCACATAGTAGTTGAATGCTCCCACCGCCACGATAATAAACAGAAAAAACACCACAATTGCACGATTCTTCAAGAGGACTTTTGTTAATCTATCCATGCCTGCCTCCTAATCCTCTGCTGATTTACTTTCCTCAAAATTGATTGCACTTCCGGTTTTGACCAGTTTCATTCCTTCACTGATGACTTTGTCACCCTCAGTCAAACCTGTTACCATCACCATATCATTGTTGATTTCTGCAATTACGACATTCTGTCTCTTTGCCCGACCATCCTCTGCCAGATAGACATAGTCCTGCCCATCATTGAGGATCACGGACAGCGGCAGCCAGATTCCCTGACGTTCTCCGATATTCAGTTTTACGGTTCCTAATTCCCCCAGATAAAATTCATCTTCGGTAAGAATCACTACATCTGTCGAATAGGTACGGCTGGTCTCATCCGGCATCAGCCCGATCTTGCTGACATATCCATCAAACTCGATGCCGTTAATCGTCAGTTTTGCCGCCATTCCCTGATGAATGTCACGGATATCGCTCTGAGACACACCAAAGTTGACAACGGAGCGGTTACTGCCAAGTACGACGGCAGGCATGATTGGATTTGCGATGCCGCCCTCGGTCACACTTACCTGTACTACATATCCGTCATTCTTTGCTTTCAGCGTATAATCTTCCAAAGTATCTATCGAACTGTCATAATTATTTTTCGCCGTATCATAAGTTGCCTGTGAAGAAGTGACAGAATTTTCCGCTGTATCATAAACTTCTTTCTGAGCCTTCGCCTCTCTGGAGTCTGCGCCGTCCGCCAATTTATCTTCATAAGCTTCCCGGGTACTGTCCACACTTTCATTATATGTAGTCAAGGTCGACTGTGCAGCATCCAATTCCGTCTGTTTCGCACGATAATCTATCTGTGCCTGAGTATATGCTGACTGCTTTTCCTGATAATTGTTCTCCGATTCAGTAACATTCTGCCTTGCCGCATTCACTTCTGCCTGCTTGGCATCAATCCTGTCCTGAGACGCACCGGCATTTCTCAATGCTTCAAGCTCTGCCGACTTCGTTGTATAGTCACTCTGCGCAGATAGCATATCATTTCTCGACTGTTCATACTCGTCCTTCGCTTTTGTCTGCCTGGAATCTGCCGACACCAATTCCGAAGAAAGCTTATCGACTTGATCTATCTGCTCATCCCGCCGCTCTATCGCATTGTCCAAAGCCTCTTTTTCATTTTCTGCGCCACATGCTTCCAGATAATCATCGTAAGCACTGTCTCTCTGCTTGATTGCCGTATCCAGATTGGTCTGAGCAATAATCAGACTATTCTTGTTATTCTCAACCTGTCGTCTTGCCTCTGTATCATCCATCGTCGCCAACACATCGCCTGCCTTCACGTACTGCCCTTCTGTCACATATACATGATCTACAGTTCCTATCGAGGAAAAAGTCGCCTGTTCTGTCTCCTCAGGCTGCACGATGCCGGTATAGGTAAGTTCCACATCATTTCCCATTGCACCTACTTCAATGACCGACACTTTATAAACTTTTTCTTCCTTTTTCACCGGTTCATCTTTTCTCCAAAATAAAATGACCAGCAAAATCGCCACTGCTGCCACGGTGATTATTGCCAGCGCAATTACCCATTTCGGAATTTTCTTTTGTTTCAATCTATCCAACACGGTTCACTCCTTCTCACGTCATACTTTTGAATCAGTATCCAAAGCTATTTTGGCTGTTTCATTATTATATCAAATCAACGATTGGAAAGAAACCTCTAAAAAATGAATTTTCTATGAAAAGTGTCCATTCACGCGAACCCCCGGAGGATTTTTAATCATATCGGAAACGAAGTTTCCGATATGATTAAAAAAGGCACTTCCTGTCGAAGTGCCTTTCTGTCTTTTCTGCTTTTCTTCTATTAGCGGCGCACATAAATCATGCTGCTAGGAACAGGTCCGATAATCACGCCGACACTTGGGTTCGCCGCATGTATCATCTGTCCGTTGCCGATATAGATACCACAGTGTACTGCATTCACACAGATGTCTCCCGGCTGCGGATCACTCACGCGCGGCCATGTCAAAAATGTATAGGTGGAACCTAATCTCGTATAAGATCCGGTCAGACAATAGCTTACAAATCCGGAGCAGTCAAATGCTCCCGGTCTGCATGCTCCCCACACATAGTCTGCATTACCGACCCAGCTGTATGCACGATCCACAATCGCATTTCCGGTAACCACATCATAATTCGGTTCTTTTGCAGGCTTGTTCGATGAGCCGGAGGAAGAATTGTTATTATTGTTATTATTATTTGCTGCTGCCTCTGCTGCCAGCCTTTCCGCTTCGAGCCTCTCCGCCTCGAGTCTCTGTCTCTTATACACATCTCCGAGCCCACGAGACCGTACTAGATCTCG
>CALZPS010000043.1 GCA_945827765.1 uncultured Lachnospiraceae bacterium
GAGATCTAGTACGGTCTCGTGGGCTCGGAGATGTGTATAAGAGACAGTGTCATATAGAAACAAAGTTTCCCATATGACTAGAAGGTGTCCGATTCTGTCGGGCACTTTTTTATTGCCGGCATTTCAGGTGGTCTGTGAGCTGTATGGCTGAACAGTTCATTTTTTGTCCTTATTTGACGAACGCTTTTTTACTTCTTCCGGTCTCTTTTGTGGTATACTCGGTCATAGGAACATACAATGTAGTTGCTGCTCACTATGTATATTCGTTTTAAGGAGGCATATGAAACATATGAGTGAAGTCAAATTCATGATTTCCGAGGCGGCCAAACAACTTCAGGTTGAAGCTCATGTTCTGCGTTATTGGGAAGAAGAGCTCGGCCTGCATATTGACCGCACGGAAATGGGACATCGATATTATACCGAGGATGACATACAACTGTTCCGCTGTATTCAAAAACTGAAGAATGAAGGAATTTTACTCAGAGAACTAAAACCGTTGATTCCGGAACTGACCACATTAAAACGGCAAAAAGCGGCGCAAAAAAACAACTCCAAAGCTATACCGGAGCCCGCTCCATCCCGCTCACCGGAGATGATTCCCTCTGCTGTACCAGAGATGATTCCTTCTGCCGAACCGGAGATTCCCTCTGCCGCGCCGGAGAATGTTCCCTCCGCCGTGCCGGAAACTATTCCGGCTCCTATGCCGGAAATCCCCTCGGCCAAACCGGAGATGGTTCCACCTGCCGCACCGAACGATGTTCCAACTTCCACACCGGAAAAAGTGGCGCTTTCTGCAGCACAGGTCGTGACTCAGACAACCACCGCGGAAGTAATAGAAGTCACCCGCTTAGAGCAGGTACGTTCACTCTTCGGCGAAGCCATCAATGAGGCTCTTGTTTCCAATAATCACACGCTGGAAAAAAACATCACCCGCAGAGTCACATCCAATGTATGCAGAGAAATCGGTCTGCTCTTTCAAGTTCAGGAACAGCAGGAGGAAGAACACTATCGCAAACTCGACTGCTTAATTCGCCAACAACAGATGCACCGCAAAGAAACAGCAGAAAATGCACCCGCAGGTGCACTCAAAAGGCTCTTTACATAACCCTCTCATCCCCGGCGGACAAGCTGACTCTTATGCTGTCCGCCGGTATAACTTGTGATTTTACGCTGCCACAAATCAGCCTTCCGGCTGCCGAAGTTCATTTCCGAATCTTGTATACTGCGGCATCCATGCCAGACGCACGGTTCCAATCGGACCATTTCTCTGTTTGGCGATAATAATCTCCGCGATATTCTTATCTTCCGTATCGGGAATATAATAATCTTCACGATAAATAAACATACATACATCGGCGTCCTGCTCAATAGCTCCCGACTCACGCAGATCAGAAAGCATCGGTCGTTTATCGGTACGCGACTCCACGGCACGACTCAGCTGTGACAGTGCGCTCACCGGCACATTAAGCTCTCTGGCCAGCCCCTTTAACGAACGGGAAATTTCCGAAATCTCCTGCTGACGGCTCTCGTTGCTCCGTCCGCCGCTGCCGCTCATCAACTGCAAATAGTCAATAATAATCAAATCCAGCCCCAGCTCCAATTTATACTTGCGGCACTTTGAACGCATCTCAGCGATTGAGATTCCCGAGGTATCATCGATAATCATCCTGGACTTTCCGATATTCCCCGCACCCTCAATCAATTTCTCCCAGTCCGTATCCTTCAGATTACCGGTTCTTAGAACCTGTGCATCCACATGTGACTCCAACGAGAAAAAACGGTTCATCAACTGTTCTTTTGACATTTCCAGACTGAAGATTGCCACAGCCTTGTTTTGGCGAAATGCCACATGCTGTGCGATATTCAGTGCAAATGCGGTTTTCCCCATAGAAGGTCTGGCTGCAATCAGAATCAAATCCGAGCGCTGTAATCCCGACAATTTATAATCCAGATCGATAAACCCGGTGGGAATTCCGGTCACGTTACCCTTCGTCTTGGATGCCCTCTCTATAATGTCAAGTGCATTCAAAACGACCTGTCGGATGGGAACGTACTCCTGCACATTGCCCCGTTCTACCAGTTCAAACACTTTCTTTTCGGTCGTATTTAAAATCTCTTCCAGCGGCTTATTCTCCAGATAACAGGTATTTGTTATCTCTTCCGTAATTTTAATCAGCCTGCGCAGCGTAGATTTTTCGCTGACGATCTGCGCATAATATTTAACGTTGGCAGAAGTCTGGACATTTGCCAGTAAATCTCTCGCGTATTCCATGTCACTGACTTCCGGCGGTACGTTTTTTGCTTTCAAATGCTCCTGCAGGGTAATCATGTCCACCGGTTTCCCGTTATGGTACATTTCCACCATGGCATCAAACAAAATACCATATGTGGTCTGATAAAAATCCTCCCCCCTCAATATTTCCGAGGTTTCCAGGATTGCATCTTTATTTAAAAGCATCGCGCCGATGACCGCCTGCTCCGCTTCTGTGCTATGCGGCAGGATTCGTTTAATCACTGCTTCTTCCATCTGGTGTCTCCCTTATCTTTCTCCCTGTCTGTTTTCTCTATACTTCTTCTTTTACAATCACTTTTAACTGTGCCGTCACTTCCGGGTGAAGCTTAATCGGCACCTGATGCTCTCCCAATGTCTTGATTACTTCTTTAAGCTGTATTTTCTTCTTGTCAATATCTAAATTCATCTGTTCTTTCACGGCCACTGCGATTTCCTTACTGGATACAGAACCAAATGTTTTACCCCCGTCGCCGACCTTGATGGACAACACAATCTGTCCCTTTGCCAGTTCCTCTGACAGTTTCTTCGCCGCCTCCAAATTCTCTCTGGCAATTTTTTCCTGATTACTTTTCTGCAGCTTTAAATCATTCATATTCTTGCCGTTCGCCTCAATTCCCAGTTTCTTAGGCAAAATGAAATTCCTCGCATATCCGTCATTTACATTGACAATCTCGCCCTTTTTCCCAAGAGCCTTTACATCCTGTAATAAAATCACTTTCATCTTTAAATATCTCCTTCCACTATCATCTGATCTATCACTGCTTTCAGTGACTGAATCGCCTCATCCATATCCGTATGATCAAACTGCGCTCCCGCTGCATTGATATGACCACCACCGCCCAGCTTTTCTGCAATTATCTGTACATTGACCTCGTCGATGGAGCGGGCACTCATATATATTTTTTCCTGATAAATCGTCAGCACAAAAGACGCCTTGATGCCGCTGATATCCAGCAATTCATTTGCCGTCTGCGCAGCCAGTACCGTCGGGCTTTCGATATTGCACGGACACTCGGCAATCGCATACTGCTCGCGGTATACCTCTGCCATACGCACGGCCTCCGCCTTGGCTCGATAGGACTCCATATCATCACGGAACATCTTGCGAACCTTTGTGATATCCGCCCCGCATCTTCGTAAAAATGCCGCCGCCTCAAAGGTACGCACACCCGTGCGATTCATGAAATTACGTGTGTCAATCATGATTCCCGCATACAGGCAGTCCGCTTCGACTTGCGGAATCCGAATATCCTCCACAATATACTGCAGCACTTCCGCTACCATCTCGCACGTAGATGAGGAATACGGCTCTATATAGGAAAGCACCGCATTTTCAATGACATTGCTGCTCTGCCTGTGATGGTCGAGCACGGCAATCGTCTTCGTCCGTTTCAGCAATTCCGGACACTCCGTCATCTGCGGCTTATTAGAGTCCACTACCACGACCATCGTATTTTCCGTCACGCAGTCCAATGCCCGCTCCGGAGTCAGAAACAGATCATTCTCATACTCAGAGCTGTTCAACAATTCATCATACAGAGGACGCACCGCTGCCTGAGCGCCATTCATCACAATGCTGGCCTTCTTCTTCAATGCTTTGGCTGCCCGGTAAATACCCACACACGCGCCAAGGCTGTCGGCATCGGCTATCCGGTGCCCCATCACCAGCACCTGATCCTTGGATACGATAAACTCTCGCAGTGCCTCCGCCTTGACACGCGCTTTCACACGGGTATTCTTTGATGTCTGTTCTTTCTTGCCGCCGAAATATGTAATTCCATGACAATCCTTAATAACCGCCTGATCGCCGCCTCGTGCCAGAGCAAGGTCAATCGCCACGCGGGCATAATTATAACTCTGGGCGTATGTTGCGGTATTCAGTCCCAACCCAATACTCAAAGTCGCACTGCGGGCATTTCCGATATTTACCTGTTTTACTTCCTCCAGCAATGAAAATTTATCCGCCTCAAACTTCCGGTAACTCTCTTTCTTGATGACAATAAAATACTTATCCTTTTCCAGCTTTTTAACAATTCCGTCCACATCACCGATATACTTATTAATCTTACGATCAATGAGCGCGACTAAGAGTGACTGCCGTACTTCCTCCACACTTTCCATGACCTCGTCATAATTATCTATATAAATCAGCCCGGCAATCAGACGCTGGTTCTCATTTTCTCTGATGTAAGCGTTCAGTTCTGTCACATCTGTCATATACAGGGTGATAAAGTACTCCTGTTCCTCGGGGATGTCAACCAGTGGCTCCTGATTGATAAATCCATTCATATAAACGCGCCGCAGCTCCACCCGGTAATCCCGGTGATTGTGTGTCAGCTCCAACTCCATATGTTGTGTATCCTCTTTTGGAAACATACCGCGGTTCAACTCCGGAATCAACTGATGAATCGAACGCTCCCGTTTCTTTTTTTCAGGAAAAAGCTGCCAGAAACTGTTGTTTCCCCAGACGATGCTGCCGTCTGCCAATGCAACTGCATATGGAACCGACATTTCCTTCAACAGAGAATTCTGCACACTCTGATACTGCATCGCAAACTCGACCAAATCCTCAAAAATCCGGGAACGATTGTAAAAATACAGGGCTGCCACTATCACAATATAGACCAAAACAAACACGGTCATCATTCCTCCGGCATTGCGGTCGATGATATACATCCAGATATTCAATGCCACCAACAGAAGGGACATCAAAAGCGGCCAACGCATATACATTCCCAGCCGTCCTTTAAAACGTACATTATCTTTCATGATTCCTCTCCATTCAAAAAAACTGAAAAAGTCAATTATGTTATAGTATATCACTTTTTTAAAAGTTAATCCACTCTTTTCTTTCGCAGTACTCAAAACCCAGTACTCAAAACGCAGTACTCAAAAATGCACTACTCAAAAACGTCCACTGGACTTTTCTCGCATGCATGGCAACGAAAAGAACGCCGCTACTTTTCGTAACGGCGTTTCGAATCTCACTTTGCACGGGCTCAAATCCTTAATGTAAATCGATAACTTCCTCCCTCAATATGCTCCCCTTTTCCATCCGGCAGCACGATCTCCGCCTCACAATTGACCGGCACTTCCACTTCATAAACCAGCTCTCTGTCAAATGTTTCACCTTCATTCTGCACTTCCTCTGCGAACTCTGTGTCCGCCCACTTCCATCCGGCCTTTACCAATCCGTACGGGCTGTCCCATTCTGCCTTTGCGCAGCTTAAGCTGTCATCAGGCACCGGTTTCAGCAAAAACTTACGCTCCCCGACAGCCACGAAACACTCGCACCGAGCACGGTCGCTTATGCGACATCATTTTCCTCGCGCTCATGCACATTCCTCGGATAGTTTATCAGATGGGAGATTGAACTCCCCTATATCATAAAAATCCCCGCCGCAGATCATGCGGCAGGGCATACTTCACATTAGTCCTGAACGTACGGCATCAAGGAGATATGTCTTGCTCTCTTGATAGCAACCGTCAAAGCTCTCTGATGTTTTGCACAGTTTCCTGTGATTCTTCTCGGAAGGATTTTTCCTCTCTCAGAAACATACTTTTTCAGCTTTGCTACGTCTTTGTAATCGATTTCGTTATTTTCTTTCCCACAGAATACGCATACTTTTTTTCTTCTGCGCACCGGGCCTCTTCTCTTGAATCCGCCCTCTGGTTTGCTTGCCTTCTCGTAAGCCATCGCTTTTACCTCCTATTCTTCTCGGCCTGCTGCCGACTCTGCTGGAAGTTAGTTAAACGGCAACTCTTCGTCGATCCCATCCGGGATATTCATGAATCCGTCTCCTGCATCAACACTTGGTGACGGGCTTGGTGCAGCCTGTCTGTAGGAATTGTTATTATAAGAGTTATTGTTATAAGAAGATCCATTCGCCTCTCTCTCGGCTCTACTCTCCGCAAACTCCTGCTCTTCCACAATTACCTCTGTCGTATAGACACGCGCGCCGTCCTTGTTGGTATAGCTGCCTGTCTGGATACGGCCTGACACAGACACCCGCATTCCCTGACGAAAATACTTCTCTGCAAACTCTGCGGAACGTCCGAACACCACACACGGAATAAAATCCGCGGTCGGCTCATTGTCCCTCTTGAATCTGCGGTCCACAGCCAATGTATATCTTGCAACTGCCGTTGCACCCTCACCTTGTGCATATCTAACTTCCGGGTCCCTTGTCAGGCGACCCACCAAAATCGCTTTATTCATATATTACCTCTTTCTTTATGCATCCTGTCTTACGCATAAATATCTGAGAACGTTATCCATGATACGGATACGCTGTTCCACTTCACCCGGAACAGTACTCTCAGCCTCGAAGTGGACGAAGTAATAATATCCTTCCTTCATCTTCTGAATTTCGTAAGCGAATCTTCTCTTACCCCATTCATCAACGTCTGTCACATTGCCACCGAAACGAGTAACTAAAGCTTTTACCTTTTCGATTACATCTGCTCTGGCGTCGTCTTCGAGTTTTGCGCTGACAACAACAGCTAATTCGTACTTGTTCATGTCTCTCGCACCTCCTTATGGTCTCTGGCTCCCGCCCTGACGCGGGAACAAGGAATGTAATAAACCGTAGATTTAAACGGCATGTCACGAGTATTTATCTTAACACAACCTTTTCGTTGTTTCAAGCTTTTTTGTGAATTTCTTTTGTATTTTTTTCCACCAGTCTGCGCGGCACCATCACCTGATGTGCACAACCCATACATTTCAGGCGGAAATCCGCGCCCGTGCGCAGCACCTCCCACTCGCTGCTGCCGCAGGGATGCGGTTTTTTCATACGGATAATATCGCCAACATGAAAACGGTCTGCCATAATACTTCCTCCTGATTTTCCTTTTATACAATGACAGTTCAGCCATATATCAGTCTGAAACGTTTCTTAATCCTCTGAAACCAGTACCCCCTGTACCAAAAATCGCTCATCACTGCGCACATTCGTACAGGTTGACAAAGTAACAATTTTGGACTTTGTATTCAATTCCACATCTACATTATAATTAGAAGAATTTTTACACAGGTTCAGATAATCTATAAAATTCTCCTCTGTCCGGTAGGCACTCTTATAATTGTCCGCTGTCGCTTTTACAACCCCCGCCGAAAATACCTTATAGGCACGAACCTTCCCATCCGGTGTATAAATAAAGAAACATGGATGTTCTTTACAAAATTCTTCCTCTGCATATGCATTTAACTGCGAGAACATTTCCCCGCCCACTTTCAGATTGTGACCGTAGATAAATACATTTCTGTCCTCAAACGAGGTATTGCGCACATCCATAAAAATAGCACCCAGCTTGTTGTCATTTGCGGAAAATGTTTTCGTCAGATACTCGCTATTATCCTCGCCCTGTACGACCGGGTAACTGATGATCTCCGGTTCTTCAAATCGTAGCCACGCAACAGTATCCGGGTTTTCATTCAGCAGCATATCAAAATCTATCGTGAATCCATCTCCCACTTCATCTGCCGTAAGCACAAGCTCTCGTAGTTGATTGTATTCCTTACTGCCCGTCAAATATGGGGACAGCGATATAATCAACTGACTTGCCGCAAACAGAAGCACAACCAACGACACAACCAATATGGTAATCGAAACTGCATCTCTGCGGCCTCTTCTTTTTTTAAGTGTACGCCGCCTGTTCAGGTAACGCTGTCTGCGTTGCTTTTCTTCCATGTATAGATTCCCCCTCTTTCAGAATCCCAGATTTTCATCTACCAGAATAACCTTCATTCTCTTCGGTTGTCTGGAAAATCTAGTCACCAGAATCTGACAGCAAATACACTGCGGGGATTTGCAGTCAAAACAGCTTCCTTTCTTCACACACGGGGTGTCGATTCCGAACCGCTGTGCGTTAATCGGTGCAGCCTCATTACGTGCACGGCTCATCGCATCCTCCTCCGTCTTCACAACTTTATTCATGCCCACGATGAGCAGTACATTTTTGGGGCCAAACGCATAGGCTGCCACCCGGTTCGCATTGCCATCAATATTGACCATCACGCCATCCTCACTGAGCGCATTGGCACTGCCGATAAACACGTCGCAGCTCAGTGCCTGTCGGGCAATCTCCTGTTTCTCTTCCTGCGTCTGTTTCTCTTCCCTGTCCAGCACCGTATAATTGCCATTATGTAATGTGTCGAAAAGCCCGATTTCCTGCGCCGACATACAGCCGCCCCAGCTCACCGTACTTCCTTCAGGAATCAGCTCCAGCGCCTTGGTAAGTGCCTCTTCTTTTGTCTTGACATAATATGCTTCCATGTTGCGGGACTCCAACGCTTTTACGACCCTCTTACCTAATACTTCATTTCTCATCTCTCTGACATTCATCTCTTCCATCCTCCTGTTGTTTACGTCTATTTTGTTATGCTCTCCACTTATTTTTCTGCCAATTCGGCAGCCGTACTGTGCTTTCTGTTTCTTTCTTTATTATTGTATGGCATCACAGGAAAATTTCAAGTCATTTTTATTTTAAAATATTTTATTGATGTTCAATTGCAAAAAAATGAGAGAATTATTGATGTTTGATCGCAAAAAATGAGGAATTCCATTTATTCCATAAATCTGTATAAAGTAAAAAATCTCAGAAACGACAAGTTCCTGAGATTTTTTAGAGGCACAGACCGGATTTGAACCGGTGATCAGGGTGTTGCAGACCCACGCCTTACCGCTTGGCTACTGCGCCTGAGTATGAGCACTTAGTGCCTGTATTATCGGCAATTACGTGCAGTGCATATCACTGCCCGTTATCGAGGTTTCTCCATGAGCTTAGGCGAAAGGAGATTCCTTTTATTTGAGCACCTAGAATAGTATCTGTCTCTTATACACATCTCCGAGCCCACGAGACCGTACTAGATC
>CALZPS010000044.1 GCA_945827765.1 uncultured Lachnospiraceae bacterium
GTCTCACAGCATATGGAGAATGCACATATTAAGGCAAAAGTGTATGGGCGGGTAAAACATTTTTTCAGCATATATAAAAAGATGGTCAACCAGCACAAGACACTGGATCAAGTCTATGATTTATTTGCCGTGCGCATTATCGTGGACAGCGTGAAGGACTGCTATGCGGCGCTTGGGGTGATTCACGAGATGTACACACCGATTCCGGGGCGGTTCAAGGATTACATTGCCATGCCCAAGATTAATATGTATCAGTCCCTGCACACGACACTGATGGGACCGTCCGGTCAGCCATTCGAGATTCAGATCCGTACGGAAGAAATGCACAAGACGGCAGAATATGGTATTGCTGCTCACTGGAAATATAAAGAAGGAAAAGATTCGACCAAGAGTGTCAAGGCACAGGAAGAAGAAAAACTAAGCTGGCTCAGACAGATTCTGGAATGGCAGCGGGACACAGACAACCGGGAGTTCTTGAGCCTGTTGAAGGGCGATCTGGATTTGTTCGCTGAGGATGTGTATTGCTTTACGCCAAATGGAGATGTCAAAAATCTTCCAAACGGCTCTACACCGGTGGATTTTGCGTATGCTATTCACAGTGCGGTGGGGAACAAGATGGTCGGAGCCCGGGTAAACGGAAAGCTGGTGCCGATTGATTATAAGATTCAGAACGGTGACCGTATCGAAATCATGACTTCGCAGAACTCCAAAGGACCAAGCCGTGACTGGCTGAATTTAGTCAAGAGTACACAGGCGAAGAGTAAGATTAACCAGTGGTTTAAAAAGGAGTTTAAAGAAGATAATATTATCCGCGGCAGGGAACTGATTGCTGCCTATTGTAAGGCAAAATCGATAGATGTGGCGACTATCAGCAAACCGAAATATCTGCAGATTGTGCAGAAAAAATATGGATTTCGCGACTGGGATTCTGTGCTGGCTGCTATCGGACACGGCGGTCTGAAGGAAGGTCAGGTCGTCAACCGCATGGTGGAAGAGTACGAGAAGGATCACAAGAAAGAGATTACCGATGAGATAATTCTGGAAACATTATCGGGGACAGGCAATCAGAAGGTGCATATTGCCAAATCTCACAGTGGCATTGTCGTGAAAGGCATTGACGACATGGCGGTGCGTTTTTCAAAATGTTGCAGTCCGGTGCCGGGTGATGAAATTGTCGGTTTCGTGACACGCGGGCGAGGGATGTCCATCCATCGCACAGACTGTGTAAATATGCTCCATTTGACGGCATCTGAACGGGAACGCCTGATTGATGCCGAGTGGGAGGAGAGCACCGTCAACGATAACGGCGGAGAATATCTTGCGGAACTGAAAATGTACGCGGATGACCGACGAGGTCTGTTGATGGAGATATCCAAAATATTTACGGAGGCAAAGATTGATGTCAAATCGATGAATATACGCACCAGCAAGAAGGGGACGGCGACGATCGAAATGGGATTTATCGTCACCAGCCGGGAACAGCTCACACGTGTGATTGAGAAGATGCGTCAGTTGGAGGGCGTGATTGATATCGAGCGGACGGCCGGATAAAACTGCGGATAGGCGGAGGCGGCATGAGCCTGCCGGATAAAAAGGTGGCCGGAGCGGCATGGACTTGCAGACAGAGCCGACAGATGGGAGCGATATATGAAGATAGAAAATTATGTGATTGGGATGATTGGAACAAATTGTTATCTCGTCAGCAATGAAGAGACAAAAGAGTGTTTTCTTGTGGATGCGGCGGATGTTTCGCAGAAACTGGTCTCTCATATCAGGGAGCAGGGACTTCAATTAAAGGCGATTCTTCTGACTCATGGGCATTTTGACCATATCATGGGTATTGACGGATTGGTAAAGGAATTTCATGTGCCGGTCTATGCACATCAGGAGGAAAGTGTTTTGTTAAATGATGCCTCTGTCAATGCGTCGGCAATGTATGGGTGCAGCTGTACGTTTCCGAATGCTGTGTATCTGCATGACGGGCAGATACTCGACCTTGCGGGGATTACTTTGAAAGTGATATATACACCTGGACACACGATCGGCGGATGCTGTTACTATTGGGAAGAGGGGCATGTGCTGTTTAGCGGGGATACGTTGTTTCATGCATCTATCGGTCGCACGGATCTGCCGACCGGGAGTGAGGGTCAGCTTGTCCGTTCGATTCGTGGGAAATTGTTTGAGTTGCCGGATGAGACAAGAGTCTGTCCGGGGCATATGGAAGAGACGACCATTGGATATGAGAAACGATACAATCCGTATGTGTAGCTGTTCAAGGCCGGAAATGGCATCTGCTGCAAGATGGCGGATTTGATTTGTACCTATTGAAAAGGAAACGATTACATGAAAATCAGCTGTAAAGAAACACAGTTTACATATAATATTTACCATATTGTGAAGGCGTTTTTTCCGGATGCGGAGATAGAGCAGTGTGTAGATGCAGAGCAGGAATCTCTTGTAATACTGGAGATGGACGGAGGTTCTTGCTTTTCTGTTGCCGGACAGGGAGTTTTGGGGGACAGAAAGCGCAGTGTTACCAGGCAGGTCTATGACTATCTGTCAGAATTGACCGGGCGCAATCTGGCGTGGGGGATGCTCACCGGAGTCCGTCCGACCAAGCTGGCGATGCAGATGATGGAGCGGGAAAAAGATGCCGAAAAAGCAGCGGAGATTTTGCGGAAAGAGTATGCCGTCACAGCACAGAAGGCAAAGCTGGCGGTTGAGATTGCCGGGCGGGAACAGGTATTGCTGGAATCGCTTGACCGTAGGGATGGGTTCAGCCTCTATGTAGGGATTCCGTTTTGTCCCAGTATCTGTTCCTATTGTTCGTTCAGTTCTTCACCGATTGGTCTGTGGCAGGGGCGTGTGGAAGATTATCTGGATGCACTTTGCAAGGAACTGGCTGCAATTGCCGGATTGACGAAAGGGAAAAAATTAAATACGATTTATATTGGAGGCGGTACACCGACTACGTTGAAGCCGGAACAACTCCATCGGCTTCTGTCGTGGATCGACGAGCAGTTTTCTGCGCATATGGGAGACGGCAATCTGTCGGAGTACACGCTGGAGGCAGGCAGACCCGACAGCATCACAAAAGAAAAGCTGGAGGTGATTCGTTCCTTTCCGGTCAGCCGGATTTCCGTCAATCCTCAGACGATGCAGCAGCAGACGCTGGACATTGTGGGAAGGCGGCATACAGTGCAGGATGTGAAAGATATTTTTCATATGGCGAGAGAACTGGGATTTGACAATATTAATATGGATTTGATTGCCGGGCTGCCGGGGGAGACGGCGCAGGAGATGCGCGATACGCTGCGGCAGATTGAAGAGCTAAGACCAGACAGTCTGACCGTACATGCACTTGCCATCAAACGTGCGGCGCGCATGGGACAGGAAAAACAATCAGCCGTTCATCTGCAGAGTGAGATCGAGGCGATGGTGGAGGTAAGTGCAGAGTCGGCACAGAGAATGGGGCTTTTGCCTTACTATCTGTACCGTCAGAAAAATATTGCCGGAAATTTTGAAAATGTTGGCTATGCAAAGGTTGACAAAGCCGGAATTTACAATATACTAATTATGGAAGAACAGCAAACCATTTATGCTGCCGGGGCAGGCGCAACGACGAAACTTGTGCTGCCTCATAAAATCCGGCTGGAGAATGGCAAAGAGACAAATCTGATTCGCACGGAAAATGTAAAATCGATTACCGAATACATCCGTCGGATTGATGAAATGATAGAGAGAAAACACCCTCCGGGTAACCATTATGGTCAGAAAGCAAGGCCGATTTAGAAGGAAAGGAGCAGGACAATGGCATTGAAAAAGAAACCGGTAACCGGAATGAAGGATATGATGCCGGAAGAGATGGAAATCCGCGATTATGTGATCGCGTTGATTAAGGAGACATATAAATCTTTTGGATTTTCTTCGATTGAAACTCCCTGTGTGGAGCATATCGAAAATTTGTGCAGCAAACAGGGCGGCGACAATGAAAAACTGATTTTTAAGATTTTGAAACGGGGAGAAAAACTAAAACTGGAGCAGGCGAAGGATGAAAGTGATGTGGTGGACGGCGGTCTGCGCTATGATTTGACCGTTCCGCTTTCCCGTTATTATTCCAACAATGCCAATGAGCTGCCCTCCCCGTTTAAGGCATTACAAATGGGGAATGTGTGGCGTGCGGATCGCCCGCAAAGAGGACGTTTTCGTCAGTTTATGCAGTGCGATATCGACATCCTGGGCGAGCCATCCAATCTGGCGGAAATTGAGCTTATACTGGCGACTACAGCGCTGCTGGGCAAGCTGGATTTTCACAATTTTACCATCCGCATCAATGACCGCCGTTTTTTGAAAGCGATGGCTGCTTACAGCGGTTTTGCGGAGAATGAATATGACAATGTATTCATTATACTGGATAAGATGGACAAGATTGGTCTTGAGGGTGTGCGCTCAGAATTGGAGGAATGCGGCTATGAAAAAGAAAAAGTCGAAAAGTATCTCCGCTTATTTGAAACGATTACAAACGATGTGGAAGGTGTGCGTTGGTGCAGAAAGGAGCTTGACGGCTATCTGGCACCGGAGACGGCAGATTCGTTGGAGATGATTATCTCCAGTGTAGAGAGCGCAAAAGAGGCGGATTTTCGGATGAGTTTTGATCCTACGCTGGTGCGCGGGATGTCATATTATACGGGGACGATTTTTGAAATTTCCATGGATGAGTTCGGAGGATCCGTGGGCGGCGGCGGACGCTACGATGAGATGATAGGCAAATTTACCGGACAAAATACCCCGGCAGTCGGATTTTCCATTGGTTTTGAGCGGATTGTCATGCTGCTTTTTGAGCGTGGATACAAAATCCCGGCCAGCAAGCAGAAAAAAGCATATCTGCTGGACAAAAATCTCTCAAAAGAGAAAATGCTTAAAGTGCTCGAGCAGGCGAAGCAAGATCGTGCGGCGGGCTTACAGGTAATGATCGTCAATATGAAGAAAAATAAAAAGTTCCAGAAAGAGCAGCTTGCGCAGATGGGCTACGAGGAATTTGCGGAGATTTATAATGATTAAGTAACAAGGTGAGTCTGTTATGGCTTGAAATCTCGGTGTGGCAGTACGATTTAGGAATGCACATCGGTTGAATGAAATGACAGAGAAAAGAGGGAAAGAACAATGGCTGAATCAATGAAAGGATTGCACCGCACGCACCGCTGCGGGGAACTGAATACGTCGAATATCGGTGAGACGGTCACTATCATGGGCTGGGTACAGAAAAATCGTAACAAAGGCGGACTGATATTCGTGGATGTACGTGACCGTTCCGGTATCATCCAGGTGGTGTTTGAAGAAGGAAAATCGGACGGGGAACTGCTTGCCAAGGCAGCATCGCTGCGTTCCGAGTATGTGGTTGCTGTGACGGGAACTGTGGAGAAACGTTCCGGCGCGGTCAATGAAAATCTGGTAACCGGTGAGATTGAGGTGCTCCCGAGTGCCATGCGCATTTTATCGGAGTCGGAGACTCCGCCGTTTCCGATTGAGGAAAATTCTAAGACAAAGGAAGAACTGCGCCTGAAATACCGTTATCTGGATTTGAGAAGACCGGATCTGCAGCGTAATCTGATGATGAGAAGTAAGATTGCCACGCTGACCAGACAGTTTCTGGCGGAGGAGGGATTCTTGGAGATTGAGACACCGATTCTGGGCAAGACGACCCCGGAAGGCGCGAGAGATTATCTGGTGCCAAGCCGCATTCACCCGGGCAGTTTTTATGGACTTCCGCAGTCTCCACAGCTGTACAAACAGCTTTTAATGTGTTCCGGTTATGACCGTTATTTCCAGATTGCAAAATGTTTCCGCGACGAGGATCTGCGTGCCGACAGACAGCCGGAATTTACCCAGATTGATATGGAACTGTCGTTTGTGGATGTGGATGATGTCATCGAGGTGAATGAACGTCTGCTGGCAAAACTGTTTAAAGAGGTGTTGGATATTGAAGTGCCCCTGCCGATTCCGCGTATGACATGGCAGGAGGCAATGAATCGATACGGTTCGGACAAGCCGGATACTCGCTTCGGCATGGAACTAATCGATGTGACGGAGACTGTCAAGGATAGTGAATTCGTGGTGTTCAAAGGGGCAATCGAGAACGGTGGAACGGTTCGCGGCATAAATGCCAAAGGACAGGGAGCAATGCCACGCAAGAAGATCGACAAGCTGGTAAGCTTTGCCAAAGATTTTGGAGCGAAAGGTCTGGCTTACATTGCTATTCAGGAGGATGGCAGCGTAAAATCTTCTTTCGCAAAGTTTATGAATGAGGAAGAGACAAACAATCTGATTCAGGTGATGGGCGGAGAGAACGGCGATTTGCTGCTATTTGCTGCCGACAAGAATAAAGTTGTGTGGGATGTACTTGGCAATCTTCGTCTGGAGCTGGCGCGCCAGATGGATCTGCTCGACAAAAATGAATATAAGTTCCTGTGGATTACCGAATTCCCGCTATTGGAGTGGAGCGAGGAACAGAACCGCTATACAGCAATGCACCATCCGTTTACGATGCCGATGGAAGAGGATTTACAGTATATTGACAGTGATCCGGGCAGAGTGCGTGCGAAAGCATATGATATTACGCTGAATGGAAATGAAATCGGCGGCGGCAGCATTCGTATTCATCAGAATGATATTCAGGAGAAGATGTTTGAGGTGCTTGGTTTTACAAAAGAGCAGGCATACAGTCAGTTCGGATTCTTACTCAATGCATTCAAATATGGAGTTCCGCCTCACGCAGGGCTGGCATACGGCTTAGACCGTCTGGTAATGCTCATGGCGAAGGTGGACAGCATCCGCGATGTGATGGCATTCCCGAAGGTGAAGGATGCCTCCTGTCTGATGACAGAGGCGCCGAGTCAGGCAGATGATAAGCAACTGGAAGAACTGGGGCTGGAGTTAAGACCGGAAGAGTAAGAATACAGCTGTTTTTCGAATTGACTAAATTGTCTGAAAAATTTAAAAAAATTCAGACGCATAAAAATAAAAAAGTGGTTGACAGTTCGGTGTTTCCGTAGTATAGTAATAAATGTTCCGAGCGGAACACCGAATAAATGCGATAGTGGCTCAGTTGGTGGAGTACGACCTTGCCAAGGTCGGGGTCGCGGGTTCGAGTCCCGTCTATCGCTCTTTAATGAAAAACCGGACGGCGAAAAGCTGTCCGGTTTTTTTTAGTGCATCTGACAGATACTCCCTTGGACATATTCACCTAATGTGGATAAGTAAACTTTTTTGTAGAAACGTTTTAATACAAAATTAGGTTGCATCATGAGTTGTCAGTAGACTATAATAAAAGAGAATTTGCAAACAAAGGCAAGCTATTCATCTGCAAATAGAAGGGAACAAGTCCGTTGGAAAGGGAGAGCATATGGAAAAAAGAGGGTATCCTATTGGATTTACCGTAAAGCAGATTAACAATGTATACGAAAAAGAATTGAATGAAAAACTAAAAACGCTTGGTATTACCTCTTCGCAGTGTGCGGTGCTTGATTATTTGTTTCACACAAACAAAGATGAGGTGAATCAGTGCGATGTAGAGCGTGCATTAAGTCTCAAGAATCCGACGGTGACCGGTATTTTAAAACGGCTGGATGAAAAGGGGTTTCTCTTCTGTGTTCCGAGTACGACAGACAAGCGTAAGAAGAACATTTATCTGACGGAGAAGGCGTATGACATTCAGCGCCGCATGGAGGCAGACCGCAAGAAACTGGAAAAAGAGCTGACCCGGGGGATGACAAAGAAAGAAATTACTGCGCTCAAACGCGGGTTGGAAAAATTGCTTTACAATATTGCAGAACCGTAAGCAGGAATCGCAGGGAGGAAATAAATGAGTTACGCAGACAAAGTATTTATTGAGATGTGCCGTGATATTATCGAGAACGGCACCAGTACGGAAGGGGAGAAAGTGCGTCCGGTTTGGGAGGACGGCACACCGGCCTACACAATTAAGAAATTCGGAGTGGTCAACCGCTATGATTTGTCGAAAGAATTCCCGGCACTGACTTTAAGACGCACGGGAATCAAGAGCTGTACCGATGAGCTGCTGTGGATTTGGCAGAAGAAGTCCAATAACATCCATGAGTTAAACAGTCATATCTGGGACAGTTGGGCAGATGAGGATGGTTCTATCGGCAAAGCTTATGGTTATCAGATGCAGGTAAAACATCAGTACAAAGAGGGAATGATGGATCAGGTGGAGCGAGTGATTTATGATTTGAAACATAATCCATACAGTCGCCGTATTATGACGAATATCTATGTGCATCAGGATTTGCACGAGATGAACCTGTATCCCTGTGCATACAGTATGACATTTAATGTAACGAAAGAAAAAGACAGCGATAAGCTGACGTTGAACGGGATTTTGAATCAGCGTTCGCAGGATGTGTTGGCAGCGAATAACTGGAATGTATGTCAGTATGCAGTGCTTTTGCATATGCTGGCGCAGGTATGTGACATGAAGGTTGGCGAGTTCGTGCATGTGATTGCGGATGCACATATTTATGACCGCCATGTTCCACTGATTCAGGAGTTGATTTCCCGTGAGCCGCTGCCGGCACCGGCTTTCTGGCTCAATCCGGATATCAAGGATTTTTACAAGTTTACGCCGGAGGATGTACGTCTGGATCATTATCAGACACATCCGCAGATAAAAAATATTCCGATTGCGGTATGATGCCGGGCAGCAGAAAGAAGAGAGGACAGACATATGAATTTGATTGTAGCCGTAGACAAGAACTGGGCGATTGGTAAAGATAATAAAATGATGTGGAGTCTTCCGGCGGATATGAAATTTTTCCGTGAGAAGACAACAGGACATGTGGTAGTAATGGGAAGGAAAACGCTGGAAAGTTTTCCGAACGGAATGCCGTTGAAAAACAGGACGAATATTGTGTTGACAAAAAACCGTGCATATAAGGTGAAGGACGCGGTGGTAGTGCATACGGTGGAGAAACTTTTAGAGGAATTAAAAAAATACGATTCCGAGGATATCTATGTGATTGCCGGAGAGAGTGTTTACCGCCTGCTGCTGTCGTACTGTGATAAGGCATATGTCACCAAAATCGACCATGCCTATGATGC
>CALZPS010000045.1 GCA_945827765.1 uncultured Lachnospiraceae bacterium
TTATTTGTGCGACACTGGGAACACTTGGCGTACAGATTCTCATTCAGGCGGCGATCATTATAAAGAAAGTAAAAGAAATGTAAAACAAAACGGAACTTTTGATGTCAGGATTGACAGTGACGGCAAGGAGAAGAAAATATGGAAGTATCGATTATTATTACGGTATACAATGAAGAAAAACACTTAAGAAGATGTATAGATAGTATCATCGCCCAGACAAGCCGGGAGTGGGAAATCATAGCAATTGACGACGCTTCGTCTGACGGCTCCATTGATATACTGAAAGAGTATGAGAAAAAGATAGGACCTCAGATGCGTTGGTACACACAAGAAAACAGAGGGGTATCAAAGACGCGGGAGAGGGGCGTGAAACTTTCGGATGCCAAATATGTGATGTTTGTTGACAATGATGATTTTTTGGATAAAGATTATGTGGAGACATTTCTGAGAGAGATAAAAGCAGGCGGTTATGACTGCGTAGTAGGAGGATATCGGCGGGTAAATGCAAAAAATAAAGAGTTTTATAAAAACACTCCGGTGACAGAGTGGCAGAAATATGCTATAATGATGCCATGGGGGCGGATTCTTCGCAGGGAATATATTGTAGAAAACGATATCCGTTTTCTGGATTATCCACTGGGCGAGGACCTATATTTCAATATGCAGTTGTATCATAAGTCGTCTAAAGTCAAAAGAATCAGTTATATCGGATATAACTGGTATTTGAATGATGAAAGCGTAAGCAGGACGACGCACAGAGGGTTGAAGAAGATTTGTGATGCCACCTACATGCTGGATAAAGTGGATGAAGCGGCCGGGCATTCCAGAGCATTGGCACTTCAATACTGGTATGTGAAGTGGGTCGTATGGTATTTGGGATATTCGGGACGTAATGCTTCAAAAGAGGATTTCTTATATGAGGCAGACCGGCTCTTCGGCTGGCTGGAGAAAAACGGGATCAGGAGCAGATTTCCGCTGATTTCAAAAGAAATCAAAGGGGAACCCCTTTTGTTCAGAATCATTATCATCGGATTTTTGTGCGTGAAGAAATTCCATCTGCTGAAATTGTTTGCAGCGGTGTACTGCAAATAGAGAAAGAAGGGTATGACTGTGTGGGTTTTCGTCGGTTTTCTGGAAAAGGAGAGCCGACGATTCATTCTTTTTGCTACCAAAATAATGAAAGAGGAGGAGTAATTTGTGAAAACACAAATGAGCAGAAAAGAAAAAGGGTTTTTAAAAAAGATAATCATGTTAGTATTAGTTTTGTCTGTTGTACTTGCGCAGCCGTTGTCTGTTTTTGCAGCGGCATCGGTTGGGAGTACAGATGAGGCAGAGTCTGACAATCAGGGAGAGTTGAAAGAAAACAGTTTCCGTTATTATGAAGGAGAATGGATGGTGGAAAGCAAGGTGCGTGCTTTTAGTAGAGAGGTTCCCAATCCCAATGCATGGAAGAAGATAGACGGTGTCTGCTACAACGGAGTTGGAGAGCCAGTGGAAGGGGCAGTTGCCAAAGCTATCGATGTCAGTGAGCATAACGGTAAGATTGACTGGGAACAGGTTAAAGCATCCGATGTGGATTTTGTGATATTGCGTGTGGGATATGGAAATGATGAAGAGAATCAGGATGATAAATATTGGAAATACAATGTCGAGGAATGCACGCGGCTGGAAATTCCATTTGGTGTTTATATTTATTCCTATGCCACGAATACAACAGAGGCAAAAAGTGAGGCTGAACATGTACTGCGGTTGATTGAAGGGTACGAGCTGTCCTTCCCGGTTTACTATGATATCGAAGACTCCAGCATTTTACGGCTTGGAAATGAGAAGTTAAAAGACAACGCAGTCACATTCTGCGATATTATACAGAAGGCCGGTTATGAAGTGGGTGTTTATGCTAATCTGAATTGTTGGAATACTTATCTGACGGATGATGTATATAACAATTGGTACAGGTGGGTGGCTCAGTATAACAATCAATGTGACTATGAAGGTACATATGAGATGTGGCAGGGCACTTCCGAGGGCAGCGTAGAAGGAATTAACGGAAATGTCGACATCGATTTTTATTATGGTGAGAAAGAGATAGCAAAACCATTTTTGAGTTACCGCACGCATGTGCAGAATATCGGCTGGACTGGCTGGAGTCAGGATGAGAGTGTCAGCGGCAGCATTGGTCAGGGGTTACGAATGGAGGCACTGGATATCGCGCTTTCGAAAGGCGTGTATGATGGCGGAATATCATACCGTGCACATGTGCAGAATATCGGCTGGCAGTCATATCGCGAAAACGGGCAGACGGCAGGCACAAGCGGACAGAGCCTGCGCGTGGAGGCAGTGCAGATCAAATTGACAGGAGAGATAGCAGAGTATTATGATGTCTACTATCGTGTACACGTACAGAATTTTGGCTGGCTTGGATGGGCGAAAAATGATGAAGTGGCAGGTACGGCCAATTACGCATATCGGATGGAGGCTATCCAGATAAAACTGGTGAAAAAAGGGGAAGAGGCACCCGGACAAACCGGAAATTCTTCCCGCATCAACCATACGCAGGCAGCATATAGTGCCCATGTACAGAATATCGGTTGGCAGAAAACACGATACAATGGTGCAGCAGCAGGGACAAGCGGACAAAGTCTTCGTCTGGAAGGAATTAAAATATCTCTGTACCAGCCGGTGTACAGCGGAGGAATCGCATACAGTACACATGTACAGAATATAGGCTGGCAATCAGAGGTATATGATGGAGCTGTGTCGGGAACGACCGGTCAGAGCCTGCGTCTGGAAGCTGTACGCATTCGGCTGACAGGGGAAATGGCAGAGCATTATGATGTATATTATCGTGTACATATTCAAAATGAAGGCTGGATGGACTGGACAAAGAATGGAGAGCCGGCTGGAAGTGAAGGATACGCCTATCGGATGGAGGCATTGGAGATTAAGATTCTGCCGAAAGGTGACACATCCATTCAGACCGGCACTCATGCATTTATTTCAAAATAAGTGTGAAAGAAAGTCCGGAGGGAGAATTACGAATGAAAAGAGAAAGTCAAAAATCAACCCAGACAACAAAACAGAAGAAAAATCGTGACCGGGGCAGTCAACGTGTAGCGGCGCGTAAAAATAGTAAAAACAAGAATGCAGACAAGAAAATCAGCCGCAGTATTGGACTGGGTATGGCATTGTTTGAACTGATATCCAGTGTTGTGTTTGTGGTATCTTTGCTGTTTTTGAATATGCTGCCCGTAAAATATCTGGCAGTGTTATCCGGCGTGTTATGGATTGTATTTTTGCTGCTTTTGCTGAGCGAGCTGAAAGCAAAAAAATATGCTATAACTAGCAAAATCATCAGTGTGCTGATGTCGGCGTTGTTGCTGTTTGGCTCATATTATGTGGCGAAGACCAGTAGTACGATTGAGAATATCAGCGGCGGGGATAAAAAGGTTGATAAAATGGTCGTGGCAGTTTTGGCGGATAATCCCGCAGAAACGATAGAAGATGCGGCAGATTATAGTTTTGGTGTACAGTACGTGATTAAGGGTGATGAGGTTAGAGGTATTATTTCTGAGATTAATAGTAAACTGAACACAGAAATTCCGCTCGTCGAATACGATGGTCTCAGTGAACAGGCGGCAGCTCTGCATGATGGCGAGGTGGATGCTATTATTTACAACGACGCGTATACGGCGATTCTGGAAGAGGCATTTGAAGGATATTCGGACAGTATAAAAATCATCTACTCCCATGAGGTGGAGAGTGAGATAAAAAATATTGCGATTGATGTCAAGGTAAAAGAAGAGGCGTTTGTAGTTTATATCAGCGGAATTGATGTATACGGGGCAATTGAGACGAACAGCCGGAGTGATGTGAATATTCTGGCGGTGGTGAACCCTACCACACATCAGATACTGCTGGTGACGACTCCGCGGGATTATTATGTGACATTTCCGGGAGTGACAGGTGGAGCAAGAGACAAGCTGACTCATGCCGGTATCTATGGTGTGGATACTTCTATGGCGACATTGGGGGAACTTTATGACACGGAGATACAATTTTATGCAAGAGTGAATTTTACATCACTGATACAAATGGTGGATGCGCTGGGCGGCGTAGATGTCTATTCTGAATTGGCATTTACGACCTCGTCGGATTCGGGGATGGTGATGAATGTATCACAGGGTTATAATCATTTTAACGGACAGCAGGCATTGGCATTCTCCAGAGAGCGGCAGAATCTGGCGAGCGGTGATTATCAGCGCGGAAAAAACCAGCAGGCAGTCATCACGGCAATGATTCAGAAAGCAATCTCTCCTGCAATATTGGCAGGGGCGAACGGCATTCTGGAAAGTGTCAGCGGCAACGTGGATACGAATATGAGTGCAGAACAGATTCAGAGCCTGATTAAAAGTCAACTGGAGACTGGCAAAGGATGGAATATTACTTCCGTGGCGGCGGAAGGAACCGGAGACATGCAATACTGTTATTCCTACTCCGGTGCGCCGTTGTCTGTGTCATGGCCGAATGAGGATTCTGTTGCGGCTATCAGGGAGCAGATTGCAGCTGTAAAACGTGGCGATATTTTACAATAGATACAGCGGTAAAATAACGAAGGAGAAGAAACGTGAATAAAAGAATCGACTATTTTGATATAGCCAAGGGAATAGCGATGTTATGTATCATAGCAGGTCATCTGGGAAATGACATGGCAAACAATTTTGTGTTCACTTTTCATGTACCGATTTTTTTTCTGATCAGCGGATATTTTTTGAATGACCGTCTGGCGGTAAAAGAATTTGCCAAGCAGAAAGCAAAGCAGATGATGATTCCTTACGTGATTACGTGGGGATTCATTGCAGCCGGAGCAGTGATTTTTATCGCTGTCTGGCTGCATAATATAGATGATGTCCTTTTTACCGTTCTGAATCAGGTTTTGTCCGGATTATACGGAAGTGGTTCAGGCATACATGACATTAATGTTGATGGGAGAATCTATATATCGTCAATCGGGGCAATCTGGTTTTTGCCGGCACTCTTTTTTGCACTTGTGATTGTGCGGTATTTTATGAATCGGAAATACGGAGGCGTGTGGATTTTTTTCATTGCCTTACTTGGATATGAGAGTGGCAAGGCGGCATGGATGCCTCTTAGCGTACAGTCAGGAATGGTGGCCTCAAGTTTTGTATATCTGGGGATGCTTGCCCACAAATATGAAGTGATGGAAAAGAAACTGCCAAGGGAAATGAAGACTGGTATCGCAGTACTCTGGATCTTTTGTATTTTGTTCTGTGGCAAGTTATATCTGGTCGAAAATATGTTCGCTAACGGGATCGTGGATTATGCAGGAGCACTTGCAGGCAGCTATATCGTGGTTTGTTTTTCGCGTTGGTTAGAGCAAAAGACAGCTTATATTGCTAAAATATTGCGTTTTTTGGGGCAAAATACATTGATTATGTTATGCGTACATACAATTGAATTGAAAGTAATGCCGTGGGATATGCTGTTAAGCAGATTTGTACAGCATGGGATGCCGGCTTTTGTGACATATCTGTCTGCAAAAATCATTTTCTGTACAATTGTGACAGTTTTTGTTGTGCAGATAAAGAAACTGGTATATAAATTGAGGACGGAAAGCAGCAATATTTGACAAGGCGTATCTCTTTTGATATAATCATCCTAATGATGGGGATAATAGGATGAGTTGTAAAATTATGGTGTGGATAATAAGTTGGTAACAGTGGTTGGTATATCAGTATCAGTCGAAAAACCAACTTTTTTTAAAGAGAACCGAAAAGAGGAGGAAGTTGTAAGATGACCGCGATGATAGAACGAATCAATGTATTGATTCGATATAAGGATTTATTGCGAGAATTGGTAGTCAGAGATGTAAAATTAAAATACAGAAGAAGTTTTCTGGGATATTTGTGGAGCATTCTGAGTCCGCTGCTGATTATGATTGTTATGACGATTGTATTCTCTCAGATGTTTGACAGGGGAATTGATAATTTCCCTGTATATTTGCTGACAGGGAGTGCTCTGTTTGAATTTGTGAATAGTTCTACCCATATGGCGATGTATTCCGTATTGGACAATTCTGCGCTGCTCAAAAAGATTTATGTGCCGAAGTATATTTTTACTTTGGCCAAGATCACAAGTTCGGTAGTTGACCTTGTGTTTTCTCTGGGAGCATTGGTATTAGTGATGCTGGTTACCCGAGCACATTTCAGTCTGTATATGCTGCTGATTCCGGTCGTCATTGTGCAGATTTATCTGTTTGCCTGCGGTCTTGGGTTCTTGCTGTCTGCTGCAAATGTGTTTTTCCGTGATGTGCAGTATATTTACAATGCGTTTACGACCGCGTGGATGTATCTGACCCCGATTTTCTATCCGATTGAGATGCTGGACAAGATGGAATGGGTGCGCTGGATTATCACTCATCTGAATCCAATGTATTATTATATTCAGCATTTCCGTGATTTGATTTTATATGGACGTTTTACGGATCCGGCGATTTTCTGGGGTGGCTGGCTGTTTTCGTTCATTATGTTATTTTTCGGACTATTTGTGTTTAAGAAGACCCAGGATAAGTTCATACTATATGTATAGGAGCAGGGAAAGATGAGTGAAGAGTATATTGTAGACGTGGATAATGTAACAATACGGTTCAACCTTGCATCAGAGAAGGTGGACAACCTGAAAGAGTATTTTATCAAGCTGATTAAGCACGAACTGATGTTTCAGGAATTTCTGGCATTAAAAGATATCAATTTGAAAGTGAGACCCGGAGAGGCATGGGGGCTGATCGGAACCAATGGTTCGGGAAAATCGACCTTGTTAAAGGCAATTTGCGGCATATTGAAACCGTACAAGGGTACGATTCGTACTGTGGGAACAATTGCGCCTTTGATTGAACTGGGCGCAGGTTTCGACATGAATATGACGGCAAGAGAGAATGTATTTTTGAATGGTACTGTTCTGGGACATTCGCGTAAATTTATGCAGGAGCACTACGATGAAATCATTGAATTTGCAGAGCTTGAAAATTTTCAGGATGTTCCGATTAAGAACTTTTCCTCCGGTATGCAGGCCAGGCTGGGATTTGCGATTGCAACAATGGTCAAGCCGGACATTCTGGTTGTGGATGAAATTTTGTCTGTCGGCGATTATCAGTTCCAGCAGAAGTGTTATGGACGTATGAATGAGATGCTTCAGGGAGGGACAACTTTGCTCTATGTTTCCCATGATATCAATTCGGTTCGGAATTTGTGCAATCATGCCATCTGGATTGATCACGGCGTGATGAAAAAGAGTGGACCGGTGGAGGAAGTAGCGGCGGAGTATATGAGCAATAACCGGTGATGGGGTTGGATATAAATAGAAATAAGGTTAGTATCAGGAGGATCATAAATGGAGGTAAAACTGCAGAATATATTGTTTCCGGATGCAGATGAGCATGTGGACTATCACGAGTTATTCTACAAGGCAGGGCAGGGCGTATATGACAGGGAACAAGGATATCTGGCATTTGCAAAGTATTCGACTTGTGATTTTTCGACGTATTTAAACTCCTTCTCATACAAAAAATGGATGAAACATACAAAAATCAGGAAAGCTAATTTGAAATTGACTGTGGAAGGAAGATTCAAACTGATTCTTTCAGGCTATCATCAGTTGGAGGAATCGTTTAAACGGACAGTATTGGTATGCCGGGAATACGACTTTGCGAAACCGACGGAGCTGAATGTGGAAATACCGTTCAACAGGGAGACTCTGGTTGGATTTGAACTACAAATGTTTACAGAATGCAAAGTATATGGAGGGGCTTACTATGGTGAGGTGGCGGAAACGGATTTAAATGAGGTACGGCTGTCGATTGCCACTACCACATTCAGAAAAGAAGACTTTATTCGCGAAAATGTGAAAAAGATTCGGGAAGAGTTGTTGAGCGGAGATGACATAGTTGCCGCAAATCTTTACCTGCACGTGGTGGATAACGATGAGGAGCGTGTGCTGAAACGGGAAGAGTTTGAGGGAAATCATATCTATTATCATCCCAACAAAAATGTTGGAGGATCAGGCGGCTTTACCCGGGGTATGATAGAGTCAATTGCGCAGCAGCCGAAGGCGACGCATGTATTGATGATGGATGATGATATTTTTGTACTGACAGAAAGCATCCGTCGGCTTTATATGTTACTTTTGTTAGCGAAAGATAAGTATAAAGAGTATATTGTCAGTGGAGCTATGCTCTGCTATGAACAGATGGATGTGTTCCATGAGGATGTCGGATTTATCGGTGCGGATGGTGGACAGAATCCTTCAAAAGGACACGGCCCGGTCATCGAGATGGCTGACATTTTGCGGAAGGAGGAGGCAAAGACAAAAAAGGCCGACTCTTATGCCGGCTGGTGGTTCTGTTGCGTTCCGGTTTCGATGATTGAAAAAAACGGTTTTTCACTGCCGGTGTTTGTACGTGGAGATGATACGGAATTTAGTTTGCGCAATCATGCAAAATTCCTGACGATGAACGGAATTTGCGTGTGGCATATGGGATTTTCGTTAAAATTCAATTATTTTATGGAATATTATCAGGTGTTCCGTAATTTGTTGATTATGGAGGCCTGCAATCCGAGTGAACGTAGAAGACGTATCTGGAAACGATTTATGGGATTGTTTTTGTCGGAGATACTGCGATTTAATTATGACGGTGCAGAAATGATCATTCGTGCGGTTGATGATTATCTGAAAGGCCCCGCGTTTATCGAGCAGGAAAAATGTCAGGAACGTCTGCAAAAAATGTCGGCGAAAAATGCGAAAATGCGAAATCTGTCAGAGCTTGAAGAGTACGGATTTGATATTGATTCTGTGTATATAGAAGATCCTCGGATTTTTAGGGATACACTGCTATATCGGCTGACGTTCAATGGACAGCTGCTGTGGCCAAAAAAATGGCTTAGGAAAGGGCCGGCGGTGGTGGCTCATGACCCTGTCTCTTATACACATCTCCGAGCCCACGAGACCGTACTAGATC
>CALZPS010000046.1 GCA_945827765.1 uncultured Lachnospiraceae bacterium
CACAAGGAGTATCGTCGGCAGCGTCAGATGTGTATAAGAGACAGCTGCAAAATCCCCCGGCAGCAGCCGCAGAATCTGACCGTCTGTCCGAAGAGAAAAACTTCCTTTGACACAGCACATGATTTCCAGATGGCTATGCCAGTGAAGCTGATTGTAAATCACGTTTCCCGCCAGCGCCGTCGCCCGCATTTCCGGAAAATATCTGGCATTCATAGAAATCTCATAATATCCGCTTTCCTTTTTCTTTGTCGTCTCCATCTCGTTTTCCTTTTTCTCGTCTTTTTACAAACATCTTCTATTAATAATAAGTGAAAATAAGAAATTCCGCAACAATAATCAGGAAGAATTGATTGAATCCTGTAATTTTTGTATTGGATGTAGGAAGATTTTATTCTCCTTTTATACTATACTAAAATCAGATGATAACCTGCACCGCCGAGGGCAGACACAACCGTTTTGAAATCGGCGCGCACAAAATCCAACAAAACAAAAGGAGGTTTTTATGAACGCGAAACAAATCACCACATTTTCCGTAAATGGAAAAACGTATCCACAGACCGCAGACATCCCGGTCACGTTGGAAGCAGATGAACCAACCCATCTTGAATCTGATGTTTTGAACCTTTACCCGGACATCACCTATCAGACCATCGAGGGATTCGGCGGTGCCATTACCGAATCCGTGGCTTACCTGCTGCAGCAGATGGACAAGGAGACAAGCGATGCCCTGCTCACCGACTGCTTTGGTGCTGAAGGCAACCGCCTGAAGTTCCTGCGTATGCATATGGACAGCTGCGATTATTCTCTGGAAGAATACGCTGCCGTGGCAGACCCGATTGCCGACCCGAATCTGGATACATTTACCATCGAGCGGGATAAGAAATACGCAATTCCCTTTATCAAGAGGGCAATGGAGATTTCCCCTGAACCGTTGAGCATCCTCGTGAGCCCGTGGTCTCCTCCGGCGGCATGGAAAACCCCTCCGGCAAAGCCGAAAAATGATGCATCCGTCTACGGCGGCGGACTTATCTCTGCATTTCTGCCGCAGGTTGATTATGAGACTCCACAGCGCTGCAACGGCGGCAGTCTGAAACCGGAGTTCTACCCTTCCTGGGCAAAATATCTGGTAAAATATATACAGGCATACCTCTCAGAAGGACTCCCTGTCACCATGCTTTCCGTACAAAATGAAACTGTTGCCGCCACCAATTGGGACAGCTGCGTATGGACGGCGGATGAACAGAAAACATTCCTGCGTGATCACCTCTATCCTGCCATGGAAGAGGCCGGACTCATTGATCAGGTAAAGATTTTCATCTGGGATCACAATAAAGAACGTGTACTGGAGTATGCCCGTGAGATTATCGACGATGTGACAGACAAGATGATCGGCGGTATTGCATTCCACTGGTACTCCGGCGACCACTTTGAGGCGGTCAAGATCGCGGACGAGCTTTTCCCGAACAAAATCCTCATGTCCAGCGAATGCTGCTGTCTTCATGCCCCGGGTCAGTCCAATATGCTGGCGGCATTCATCGGCGGCGGCTCGGATGCCCCGGAAACAGTAGAATATAATGATGCTGCTGCTTACGCGCATGACATCATCGGCAATCTGAATGTCGGTATGAACCGCTGGATTGACTGGAATATCTGTGTGGACAAAAACGGAGGTCCCCGCCATAAAATGGGTGGCTTTACCGGACCAATCGTGGCAAATGATGACGGAACCTACCGCAAAACGATTACCTTTGACTACATCGGACATTTTTCCAAATATATCCTGCCGGGAGCTGTGCGAATCGCTTCCACCAGATGCGACGATGTAACAGAGATGGTGGCCGCTAAGAACGTTGACGGTTCTATTGCAGTCGTTCTTTTGAACAAGACGGACAATGATAAGTCGTACGCGATCCGTATGGAGGGCAAGGTGATCCGGGTGAAAGCGCCGAAACATACCATCAACACAGTGTTGATTCACTAAGACTTGAAACAAAAATCGCATAATTCGCAAAAACCGCGCCCCAAATACAGGAGCGCGGGTGTCTACCCAGTATTCGTCTGAATGATTCATTTGCAAATCATAAGCTTTCGCAAGCGGAGGCATTGACATACGGAGCCCTTTCTTTGTACAAGAAAGGACTCCGTTTTTTACAAACACATTGCCATATAAAGAGGCAGATGAATGATATCATCTTTTATCATAACATCCTTGGTATAAAGAATATAAGAATTTCCGAGTTTTGAAGAGAATTTCTTTCTAAATTTATCCAACGAGGAATGTGATTTATAGTTTCCGGATTTTACCTCAACCGGGCAAATCTTTTTCCCTTCTTTAATAAGGAAATCGATCTCTATATGATTTTCACGATTTTCCTTATCGCTGCGGGAATAAAAATATAGCTTGTGACCATTCGTCCGAAACATCTGCGCCACTATGTTTTCCATAATCATTCCTTCGTTTATATCCAGCCTGTCAAATAGAACTGCCTTATAAAATTCATTCTCCGTATATGCGCTGTCCATAAAGGTATGCGTAACAAGAAGACCTGTATCCGCCATATAACATTTCTGCGTTTTGTGATCCGCACTAAGCGCGAGCCCGACATTCGGATCTGTCGTGTTAAAACATGTATTAACAATCATTGCTTCATTTAACCAAATGAAAGAATCTTCATAATTTCTGAAACGAGCCTGTTTCGACAGCGCCGATAGTTTATATTTCTTTTCCTTTTTTGAAAGCTGACCGGGAATATCATCAAACACGGCGAATACTTTATCTTCATATCCTTCGGCAAACTTAGAAACATCCTCCCTGTAAAGCCTGAGAATCCTCCTTTTGGCAACGTCGCTCGCCTCAAAATTTTTATCATCCAAAAATGCAAGAACAGACTGCGGCATTCCACCAACAAGAATATACTGCCGGAAATCATTCATCACCTTTCGATGCAAAGCTTGCCCTAAAGGCGTTCTTGTATCAAAACACTGCTTAATAACCGGTGCCGTAACCTCATCCCCCATTGCCCACAAAAATTCCTCAAAGTCTAACGGAAACATCTCAATATGCTCTTCCTCAGAGGGAATAATAATATCTTTTACATTCTTTTTGAGACGAATCAAAGACCCTGTTTCAAGATAATCATATCGCCCGTCAGCTACTAGATATTTCACCAACTGTCTTGCCCTTGGGAACTGCTGTACCTCATCAAAAATAATCAACGAATCTCTTCTATACAGCAGTGTAGAATAATATGCGCTGAGTTTAGCAAAAAATAAATCCAAATCAGAACTCTCATTGATAAATAAATCGAGAATCTCCCCGGCAGCATTACCAAAATCAATCAAGATAAAACTTTTGTACTCTTTTTCAGCAAATTGCCTGGCAATATAACTTTTCCCGACACGCCTTGCTCCGTCGATCAACAAAGCTGTTTTTCCGTTGCTTTCATTTTTCCAGTGTAAAAGTCTGTCATAAATTTTTCTTTTAAATTCCATAGACAAGCCCCTTTCACCTATATTATATTCATTCGTAAGAAAAATATAACACAAAAATCACGAAAAGGCAAGTATAGCTATCTCGATTTTGCACGAAAAGGCAAGTTATATTACCCTTATTTTGCACGAAACGGCAACTGTATTTCTTCTGATTTTGCACGAAAAGGCAAGTATATTAACTTAACTCAAATTTCAGCATATCCAGCGTTCCTTTTCCATGGAAACAAAAATACAGCGCGGATTTTCCGTCATCAACTGAAAGCGGAGCATTAAATGTCCGCCACTCCCTGTCTCTGACAGTTATTGAATTGATTGCTACTCGTACCTGAGCGCGTCGATTGGATTTAACTTGGCTGCCTTGTTCGCCGGATAATATCCGAAGAACACGCCGATTGCCATCGAAAATCCCAGCGAGATGAAGATACTTCTCACCGACGGCGCAGCACTGACACCTGCATAACCAGCTGCTGCAACTCCGACGATGCACCCCAGAATGATGCCGATAATACCTCCCACGATACAGATAACGATGGATTCAATGATAAACTGGATCCGGATGGAGCTGTTGGGCGCTCCCATCGCTTTACGCGTACCAATCTCCCGGGTACGCTCCGTAATCGACACCAGCATGATGTTCATGACACCGATGCCGCCGACAATCAGCGCGATACTGCCGATAAATGCGATTGCCACCGTAACGGTATTCATCATCTCCGCCATCACATCCACCATCGCCGACATACTTACGGCGCTGACTTCAAAATACTGGTTATTGCGGTACAGATTATTAAAGTAATTTTCAATCCTGACACTGAATTCATCCGGATCTACATCTGTATCGGCCATGACCGTAAACTGCGTATAACCGGAGGAATGATTGAGACGCTGTGCCGTTTTGATCGGGATATAGCAACTTGTCGCCGAATTTCCGCCAAAAAATACCGCATATGAACTCATCGCACTGTTGTCCTCTTTCTCATATACACCGGAAACAACAAAGTTATAATATTTATTATCCAGAGCAACCTGAATCGTACTGCCAACAGCAGCCTTCCTATCCCCTCCGAAAATATCATCAACGACCTCCTCTGCCACCAGTGCCACCATCTGCCCCTCATCCATCTCTTTTTTACTGAAATAACCGCCCTCCAGTATTTCAATATGATTGACCTGAAAATATCCCAGGCTGATTCCTTGTACAGAGACAGATGAACGGTGCGTGCCGCTTTCAATCTCTCCCTTTCCCACTGCCTCTTCCGCCGAAATCGCCTGAATGTCATCGCCGTAGACATCACAAAACTGCTGCACCATTTCTGACGAGATATAATCGGTCTCCACCATCTCTCTGGCATCGTCGTCCTCTCCAAAATTCATGCCGCTTGCGGATTCTTCCTCATCCTCCCGCTGCTGAACGCTTACCATGATGTTTGTGACCCCCATTGATGACATGGAATCGGATACACTTGAGGTAATGGCATCGCCCAGTGTCATAATAGCAATCACAGCGGCGATTCCGATGATGATGCCAAGCATCGTCAGTAATGCCCGCATCTTATTTGCTTTCAGACTGAACAGTGCCAGCCGAATATTCTCATAAATCATCATCAGCCGCGTCCCTCTCTTTCTCCTATGATCTTTCCGTCCCTGATGGTGACAATCCGCTGTGTCTCCTCTGCCAGTTCCGGAGAATGCGTAATCAGAACGATGGTCTTTCCCTCTTCTTTGTGCAGCTTATGAAACAAGTCCATCACCAGCCGTCCGGTCACGGAATCCAGCGCACCCGTCGGCTCATCCGCCAGAATGATAGCAGGATCATTGGCCATGGCACGGGCAATCGCCACACGCTGTTTCTGTCCGCCGGAAAGTTCTTCCGGCAGGTGACGCATGCGCTCTTCCATACCTACCAGCGTCAACAATTCCTTGGCTCTGCGCACCCTTTCTCCCATCGGAATGCCTGCATACAGCATCGGCATCTCTACATTGCGAATGGCATCCGTCCTCGCAATCAAATTGTAAGTCTGAAATACAAAACCTATCTTGCGGTTGCGGATTTTGGACAGTTCTGAATCCTTTGCCGCAATCACATCCACTCCGTCAAGTATATATTCTCCCTCTGTCGGACGGTCGAGTGCGCCGATAATATTCATCAGGGTCGATTTCCCGGATCCGGATGCACCCACAATGGCCACGAACTCGCCCTCTCTCACCGTCAGGCTGATGCCTTTGAGCACTTCCAGTTCATTGGGTGTCCCGATGTAAAATCTCTTATAAATATCCTTTAATTCAATGACTTCCCTGCTCATTTACATTCCCCCTGCGGCTCCTGATTCCTGCATCAAATCAAAAATGGATTTGCTCTCCGCCTTAGGCACGATAATCTCCATTCCCTCCTTGACTTTTGAACCGCTGATTTCCACATAATAGTCACTCTCCACGCCCTTGGTCACGGTAACCTTACGCGTTATATATTCCCCTTCTTTATCTTTTCCGGTAATCTCTTCAATGAACAGACTCCCATCCTCATCCTCCGAAACAGCATCAAACGGTACCGACAGTACGTTCTCCTGCTTGCTGAGAATAATGCTGAGTTTAGCTGTCATCCCGACACGAACCTCCGTGCCGGGCACCGGAACATCGATGATAATCGGGTATGACACATCATCACTGCTGCCCCCGCCAAGACCACTGCTGCTCATTCCATCCAGTGCCCCGAGATCAAAGCCACCAATAGAGCCACCGGAAGAACCGGCCGACTCACTGCCCGATGCTGCCGGAGACACCGAACTAACCGTCCCTGTCAGTTCCACATCACCCGTCGCATTGCTGCGGATAACAACTTCCTGTCCAACCTTTATCTTATTTACATCATATTCATCAATATCCGCCTCAACCCGCAATGTGTCTGTATTTTTGACAACAGCCAGCGAGCCGCCATTATAATCGTTCCAGAGATACGCGCTCAAGTCAGTGACGATTCCGCTGATTGGTGTCCTGACCGTACAATTTGCAATCTGCTCTTCCAGTTCTGCAACCCGCTCCCTCTCCCGCTTGGAAGCATCGGCATTACGTTCCACCGCCGCATCATAATTCTCAACCGCATCCTGATAAGAATCATTGATACGTTTCAGCCTGCTGTCACGGTCAGCAACCGCGCTTTCATAACTATTCTTTGCCCTTTCTTCAGCACGCTGTGCGGTACTGATCTGACCCGGCAGGGAGAGGATCTGCTCGTTGAGGGAACTGTAGGAAGGACTGCTCATATAATCATCCGGTCTGCTATCCTTTAGCTGCTGCATCTGTGACTCGGCCTGCGCAAGACGATTTTCCAAATCCATGCGGTCAGACTCTGCCGCTTTCCAATTCTGCCATGCATCGTCAATATCCTCATCTAAGTCTGCAATGCTGTCATCACGCGTCTGCGCAGCATCATCCAACTGTTTCTGCGCCCTTTCCATATCCTCGCGGCTGTCCTCCTCGCTGTCGGCCAATTCCTTTCTGGCATCTTTCAAATCTTCCTCCAGCTCAGTTGTATCCAGAACACATATTACATCGCCGGCACTCACCTTGTCGCCAAGTTTGACATAAACTCCCTGTATCGTTGTATTCGTAACCTCTGAAGTAATATTTGACTCATATGCCGCCTGAAATGTTCCGGTCGCCGAAACGCTTTCCACCAATGTCCTTCTCTCAACTTTGGCAGTGTCCGGGCGATTCGCCTCGCGCTCCAGCGCTTTCATCGCCTGATTGGCGCGAATACCGATAACGCCGACAGCGACAGCCACTATCAGGAGCACAACTGACAAAATACATAATTTCTTATGCTTTTTTAGCCAAATGGCGATTCCCTTTCTCTTTTTTCCGTTTTCATTTAGTCCTCTTGCCGCGCTCATAGTCTGTCTCCTTTTTCTGTTATTCCTGTCACCTTAAGTGGCAGCTTATTCTTCCCTCTTAATCATTGATTTCAGTTTTTCAACCAATTCCGGCTCCGTGATTCCGGCAAGTTTTGCCGTACGGACAATCTCACGCATTTTCTCTTCCACCGTACATATATGCTGCTTACGGAGATTTTCACAGTTTTGTGCATTTACATAAAATCCCTTCCCGCAGACCGCCGTAATCACACCTTCTTCCTGAAGGATCTTGTATGCCTTTATCGTGGTGATCACGCTGATATCCAACTTTTGCGCCAGCGCGCGGATAGAGGGCAGGTATTCGCCCTGTGCGATTCTGCCTGACAGGATATCCTCTTTGAAAGAATCGGCAATCTGCCGGTAAATCGGCACGCCTGAATCCTGTTTCAATTGCATACTTACCTCTTCCTTTCTTGTAATCTGTGTATCGCAAACTGTATATGTGTAATATATACACTCAAAGTTCATCTATGTCAAGAGTTTAGATATAAAAGAAGAATAAACTTTTTTGGAATTTCAATATATGCCTTTCTCTTAACGCCATACTTCGGTGCCGGTTTAATCAAAAAGGTGCAAAAATCACCTCGTCGAATGTCTTAACGAGGGATTTTTGCACCTCAATACAGGTTTCCTTTATTAATTACCGATCAACACTTTTTTCCCTTCAAATGCGAATCCATAACAGCGGATGCGCTCCAATGGAATCCCGCGGGCAATCAACTGTGCCGCGTACTGTTTCTCCTTGATCTGACACAGCGCCGATGCCACAGTCTCCTTCAGCGTTTCCTCATCCTCCTCATCGCGCACCTTAAATTCCAGTATCAAAGCATCATCCATATCCGCCGTTACCCGACGAAAAAATTCTCATCCTTCCAGACATCAAGCCCCTCAAACAGGTCTCCCCGCCCGGCATACTCTACCGAAAAAAGCGTTCCACCATACTCATATTCAATGTCTTGCCAGAACGCCGCGGACGATTGATCAACGTTACACTGTCACCGCTTTCCCACCATTCCTTAATAAAGGAAGTCTTATCTATATAAAAATATCCTTTCTCAATCAAATCACCAAAGTCCTGTATTCCTATCGCTACCGTTCTTGCCATAACTGCCTCCTTGAAACAACTGTCCGCACGCTCTTTTCATGTTTTTAGTATAATAGTTTTCGTATGAAAATAGAATTACTCATATCATATGAGCCAAGGGTCCAAGGGACAAATGGACATAAGAATACATGCTTGCATGTATTCTTATGTCTGTGGGTCCTACCCGACATTCGCATATCGTCAATAAAATGGTTTACTACCTTTTCCCGCAATATCTAATCGTGATTCACTGAATCCTGATTTCATCTTATAGTATCCGCTGCCCACAAAAAAAACAGCTCATAAGCTTAAACTTTATGAACTGTTTTTAACTCCCCGAGTTGGGCTCGAACCAACAACCCCGCGGTTAACAGCCGCGTGCTCTACCATTGAGCTATCGAGGATTATTCCTTATTTAGTTTATGCGGGCTTTGGTACTTTTATGCGAGCATGACGCGATATCAGTTCCCTTTCTTGAACGCTCGATATACCTGAGCCCTCGAAAACCTTCGGTTTTCT